>JAGVCC010000040.1 GCA_020059395.1 Chitinophagales bacterium
ATCGGTCAGCAATTTCCAGCTTAAAAAACCCAATATGGCTATTACGCCAATAATAGCCGGCCATAACCACCATTTATTACTGTTGTTTTTTTGTTCGGACATAACCTGTGCTGCAATTTTTGTTAACCTGCCAACTGTAACAGGGGGAACATTCATTGGAATACTGTCTTTAAACAATGCTATATCATAATCCGGCTGAATTGCTTCGTTATTGTCAATCAGCAACGAGTATTTTTTTTCTGCCTGCAGCCATGCGACTGCATTTGTTATGTACTGCCAGGTGCTGATGGTTTTTATTTGTAAAGGCGGGTTATCCTTATTATCAATAACAAGGTAGAAAATTTTTGCCTTAATTTTTTTAATAGAAAAGGTGTTTGATGTTCCCGATGCAATTACAAAAGAAAACTCCGGGTTATAACGTAGTACTGTTGTACTATCATTTTCAGCAAGGAATAATGCTGCATTCCTTTTAAAGAATTTAGCGCCGGCAGCATTCACATATATTTCATCTGTATGAAAAGGGGCTGTTTGCTGCACTTTGATGTATGACTTGCCATTACTGCTGTCTTTTTGTGAAATAACAGCGGAAGGATTGGGAGTAAGCGAAATTACTGACTGAAACCTGAGATCAAAATAAGTACCAGCCTTCATTATATTTAAAGGGTCAGATTTTTCGTTATCAATAAACAGTTTAAAATATTTATAGTCTGCATAATTAAACTTTACAGCGCTGATAAAATAGCTGCTGTCTGATTCATAGCTGCGTGACAATAATATGTTTTCATTAATGATATACCAGTTTTGCTGGTTGTTGCTGCCGCTTAAAACTGCATAGCGGCTCACCGAATTGTTTTTAATGAATAGTACAATTTCATTTATATCAAACACTTCTTTTTTACCTGCATAAATTTCAATGCCTTTGTTTTCAACAACCAGTACTGTTTTTCCACTGTCGGTAAGGCTGTTGCTGATAATTGGAAATTCCTTAAGCTGAGACTGGTTAAATGATGGCATAACATTTTTGATAATATGCGGTACCCAGTTTCCTTTTTCATCTGCAATACGAAAATCTGAAAAATCTGTTTTTATATGCGATGCTATTTCAGGCGTAATATTTATCAGGTGAAACCCTGTGGTTTTAACTGAATCCAGCGAAGCTGTATATTTAAATTGTTGCGCCACTGCAATAACAGTGCTTATGCAGCAAAGGAATGCTGTAAGCAAATACTTATTTTTCTGTATCATCTATCAGTAATTTTTTTAAACGCTGGTACATAAATGAAACTGTTAACAGCAGTATTCCCAATAAAATAAAAGCAGCAATTTTTCCACCAGGGCCAATATTGGTAATATCAAACAGAAATAATTTTAGCAAAGATGCTGCAAATAAGCAAATTGAAATAATACGCAGCGGCTTGTAACGGTGCTTTATGCCCAGCCATATCATTACAAAAGAACTGAGCCCCCATACAATGGTAAGCCCGGCTTTGCTGTACTGCTGCTTAAAAATTTCAATATTATTTACACTGGCAAATGTGTTTATATATAATTGCATGCTTTCAAAACTAAAAAAGTATACCAATGCCAGGCTTATAGCAATCCCCAACGGTTGTACGTACGATTTAAGCCCTGCAAAATTTTTCCGCACTACACGAATTGTAAAATAAAAAAGCAACAAAAGAGTGATATTGCTTAACCAGTGCATCAGCAAATGTATAGTACCATATTGCCCGGCAATTGTACCGTTGCGTAATGCACTAATTAATGCACCACTGCCAGCATAAAAAATAAAACAGGCAAAAGCCGTGGCTATTTGAAAGCCAATAATTTTTTTACTGTCAATTTTTGGTAAAACAAATAATACAAGCACCAATGCAAATACATTACTAAGTAAACGGTGATAAATGTTGGGCAAGGTAAATGACAGCTCTTTAGCAAAATATAAATTGATAGCAAACCAGCAGGTTATGTATGTAAGTACTACGGCTACTGCAATAAAAATATTTGCAATAACCCTGTTAGATGTGCCGAAAAGAAAATTGGTTTCTTTTTCTTCTCTGCGCAATAATATATGATACAGTACCAGGGCTGCAACAGCCACAAGGTTAGTTATAATTCCTTTAAGGCCTGTAAATATTAACGGCAGGTTATAGCTGCCGTCGTCGCCTGCCTGTTTCCAATCAATTAAAAGGCTTATAACGGCCAGCCCCGCAATAATAACTGATGAAAGTTTGAACAGTTTTATTTGCGACCGCTGGTAAAGCCAGAAAAGCAAAACTGTTTCGGCACACCAGAACAGGGTTATACTGTGCCCTTGTAACTGTACTGGTGCCGCCAATGTTAAATAAGAAAGGGTAAGGCCAATAAGAAGGTACAATAAATTTTTGTCAGCCTTTTTGGTTTTAAAGAAATAAAATGCCGGTAAAAAATTAATTGCACCCATTGCAACAGTAAACAAACCTTTATATGCACCGCCTTGCCAGGCAGCTAATATTATCATTCCTGCGCTGAAATAAGTAACATTAATAAGCAGGAGTATAAAAAAATCGAATGCCTTAAATGGTTGCTGGCGGCGAATGTTATAAATCATATTCATCCCCAAAAAAATGCTGTAAAAAATAGTGGCAAACAGCAGCGCATTTGCATAGGGTGGTTCAGATGATTTAAATAGAAACCGGTCTGCCATCCACACGCCATAAATAATAACGGTAAAAAATAATGACAGGCTGTTTAATACTGGCCATTTTTTAAACCACGATAAGGTAAGCAGGCCAATATTTAAAATAATAAGATAAGTGAACAGTGCTATGTAGTTTCCGCTGCCTGTACTTACTAAAAACGGAGTAACAAAACCACCTACAGATGCAATTACTGCAAGCTCCGGCTTATTATACAATACCGCCAGCAATACTGCAAAAGCAGTGATAACAATCATTAATATAAAAGCTGCCTGTTGGTTAATAATTCTGTAATCATGAAAGGCCAGTGCTATAGTAAAATAAAAAAC
>JAGVCC010000171.1 GCA_020059395.1 Chitinophagales bacterium
AGTGGGAAAGCTTAAAAACAAGTATAACAGCCTGAGCAAAAAAGAAATTTTTACTGAGTTTTTTAAAGCAGAGTGGGACAGCCTTATGGTAAGCGGCCTTGTATTAATTACCTGGAATGCCTTTTTATTCATCTGCCAAATGAATGAATTTAAATTTCATGACTGGTTTGATATGTGGGGCATGTACGGATTAGCGCTAGTGTTAGGCTACAGTGGCCAGCGCCTTGCATATAAAGCTTTAACAACCGTAGAAGGTGTTTTGGATAAAAAAATTGAAGGCTTAAAAAAATAACTGATGTTAAATCCATTTTTTAAAAAACTCCTATTTGCCCTTGTTGCTATTGCTTTAGTGGCATTTTTTTGCAGCTGCAGCAGCACCAAAAAAATTAAAAGCAGCCACAACAGCAGCAGCGATAGTGCCGCTGTATCGGTAAAAAATAACAGCGCAAAAGTTGAAACAGTAACTTTTGGCGAAGAAAATACCGACAGCAGCAGCACTATTATTACAGAGGTGGAAGTAAAGTTTGATACCACCGAAAAGGAGAATGATTACGAAGCTGCACCCCCAAAAAAGACCTATAATTATGAGGTGGATGATTATGTAATAGTATCGGAAACGCCGGTGGCATCTGTTAAGGTTAAACGCACTGGCAAAACACAATCATCTACCCAAAAAAAGGAAGAAAAAAAACAGGTGGCCGCAACGGATAGTAAAGACAGCACCGCCGTGCAGGTAAAAAAACAACAAACCACCAACCAGCAACAACAAACTAAAAAGAAGTTTTCGCTGCTGCAGGTTAGTTTAATTGCCGGTTTGTTTTTAGCCGCTTGTTATGGATTTTATAAAATAAAACCTTTTTTGCCTGTACTTTTTAAACGAAGAAAAGATGAAGAAACTGGTTAACCTTTTTGGCACGGTGCAGGATGCCTGCGTGGCTTTAATTTTTGGTGTGGCAAGTTTTGCCATTATATCATTTTACATCATGCTGCTGATTACTATTTTCAGCGGTTTAATTTAATTTTTATGAGCAATATGTTACCGGCCAGCAGGCCACAAATGAGTAAAGAAGATTTACTGGCGCAAATAGAGCTCACTCATCCGGAGTTTTTCAAAAGCCTGCCCGATTTATTTGTGGTAGGCATACGTGGCTACTATGAAGATAGCATGGGCGAAAAAGGCAAAAACGACCGTGCTATTTATGATGATGCTATTTTTATTGTGGGCAAAAATTGCTATCATCCGTTTAATGGCAACACCGACCCGAGCGCCTTTAAAAAAGAGATGGCTAACCTTAAGCCAGGCGTGTGGCCCGTTTATAAAATAGACCTGCACCGTGGCCAGTACCTTGCCTTATGCCAGCGGGCGGGCAACGTAACAGTAATACGTGACCAAAAAGGCCCCGATACCGGCATGTTTGGCATTAATATACACAAAGGCGGTGTTTGGAAAACCAGCAGCCTGGGCTGCCAAACCATACCCGCAGAGCAGTGGGAAGAATTTATAAAAAAGTTTTTTGACGAAGCCAAACTGCTGCATGGCAAGGCTTACCGTGATAAGGTATATACCTACGTACTTTTAGACAATTAGTTTTCATTATAGCAAGCAATCGTTACCGGCCGGCGTTTTTACGCTGGCTTTTTTGCGTTGCAAAGTGTCCTTTACCCCCTTTGCACACTGCTATACTTTAGCAATGTGATAGATATTGAATTATACCAGCCAGGCACGGGCAAACAGAAAATTTCCTTTCCGCAAGATTGGAATGAGCTGACCACCGCAGAGGTGGAAGCTGTGGCAAAAAATATTTTGGATGATTCAATAAAAGATAATAACCACGGTAAAGCAGCACTATTTACCGACATTTTAAAATTGCGCAGTGGCCGCCCCAACATTGGCGAAAAATTAGACCCTGAAGATGCTGCAAGCAACGGCCTGCCGCTGCTGGCTTTTATTTTTAACAGCAATAATCTTACTAAACAGCCTTACCCTTTGCTTAAAGTGCCTAACCGCATGGTACCCTGCAAGCCGCTTAAAATGCAAGGTCCGGAAAATGATTTTGACAGCCTTACCTGCGGCGAATTTGAAGATTGCGAAATTTTTTATAATCAATTTAAGCAAGAAACCGACCCCATTTATTTAATACACCTGGCAGCGGCTTTATACCGCCCCGATGGGGTGCCTTACATAAGCTACCATGCGGAAAATGATACCTGTGTTAAGTATGATGCAGAGCGGCTGTATCCTTTTTTTAAAAGATTAAAGCCCTGGGTGCTTTACAGCATTTTTTTGTGGTACAGCGGTTGCCGGGAGCAGTTGCCGGGTTATTTCCCCACTTGTTTTGGCGGTGGCGGCAGTGCCAGCACCGAGCCTGATTTTATGATTTTTACCAACTGCATACACGCCGGCGCAGGCCCTAAAAATGGCCAGCGTGACCAAATACGCCGCACACTGTTAAAGGAATTTTTCTATGATGTGCATTTAGACAACGAAAAACAACAGGAACAAATAAACGCTATGAAAGATGCCAGAAAATAATTACAGCACATACGTAAATTATTTTCGCCAAATGGCCATAAGCCATGTGGAGCTGCTGCATGATGAACTAACGGAGGCGGGCAAAGGCGAAATAAAGCGCCGCAGCTTTGGCACATTTAATAATAATGACATTGTAAGCGGCTTTACATACGAGTTTGCAAAAACTGCCCTGCTGGTAGAGCTGTATGATGAAACGGGCAACGCCGCTAATATTTACAACATAAAGCAACTGCCTAAAGGAGGCTTTATGATAATTGCAAAAGCTGCGGAAAATGTTTTTTTAGAGATGCAG
>JAGVCC010000352.1 GCA_020059395.1 Chitinophagales bacterium
CATCATGATAAATGCGTATGGTGGCTTTTTGAAAATCGCTGTCATTACAATTGTAAATATCAACAAATTTTTGTGGGTTACGGTCTGCAATGGGAAACCAGCTGCTTTGTATTTGCACCATTATTTTGTGGCCTTTTTTAAATGTGTGTGCTACATCGGGTAATTCATATTTTACAGTGGTTATTTTACCGGGTTCAAAAGCTTCAGGGTTTGAAAAACTATTGCGGTATTTGCCCCTCATAATTTCGCCACGTACCAGCATTTGATAGCCGCCCATGGGATAGGGAGCCCCTCCTAACCTTCCGCCAGTTGGCGGAGAGGGACTATCGGTGTTATATGAAAAGTTATCTGGAAAAACATCAATCAGCTTTACAACAAAATCTGCATCGGTAGTGCTGATGCTTACTTTTAAATCTGCCACTAACGGCCCTGCTAAAGTAACATCCTCTGTAAGTACATCTGTTGTAAAAGTCAGTACATCTGGCCTGCGGCTGGCAAAGCGCTGGTCGTCGGTCATATATTCTCTTGTTCTGTCTAAGTGTACATCTTCTGTGTAAGGCACGGGGTGTGCAGGGTCGCTGATGTATTCACTACTTCCTTTTGCTGTTTGATATGGGTAGTCAAGGTGTTTACTAAAATCATTGAAAACAAGCCGACCTTTAGGGTCGATAAATAAATTTTTATACTCTACATTTTGCGGCGGCCATTGATTAAAATTTCTCCATTCGTTTTCCCCAGTAAAAAAAATATTTGCCTCTGCAATATCTCTTACCGTGCCTTTTAGTTGTAAATAAAAATTAAAGAAAGGTATTTCAATATTTCGCTGATAGTACTCACTTGTTTTACTGCCAAAACGCACATTGCCTAAATAGTCGCCATTGCTTCTGCCGCCCCACCCACCATGAAACCAAGGGCCCATCACCAAACGGTTATCGGTATTTTTACTTTTTGCTTCTATGGATTTGTACAGTTTCCATGCGCCGTAGCAGTCTTCCGCATCAAACAAACCACCTACCACCAGTATGGCTGGTTTTACATTGGTTACAAAATTTTGTGGGTTCCGTGCCTGCCACCATGCATCGTAATTGGGGTGACTCATTAAATCTTTCCAAAAGGTAATACTGTCGCCCATTAATTTGGTAAAATTTTTTATAGCACCGGTTTTTAAAAAGAAATCGTAGTTATCCGGCGTTGGTATTTCATAACCATCGCTGCCCACTGTTGTTGGCTTTGGCCTCGGCTTACCAAAGCCGCTGTAAAAATTAAACGCATCCATAAACATAAATGCACCGTTGTGGTGAAAATCATCACCCAAAAACCACTCTGTAACTGGTGCCTGTGGGCTAACTGCTTTAAGTGCCGGATGATTACAGAGTGCAGCCATAGTACTGTAAAATCCGGGGTAAGAAATACCAAATACACCCACCCGTTTGTTATTGGCAGGAATATTATTTACCATCCAGTCGATAGCATCATATGTATCGCTGGCTTCATCAAATTCTTTATCTTTTTTATTTGCATTAAAAGGACGTATGTCTACAAAATCTCCTTCACTCATCCAGCGGCCCCGAACATCCTGTATGGCAATAATGTAACCTGCTTTTAAATAATTTATCCAATAGGTACTATACAGCCTTGGGTTAAAATTATTTTCACCATACGGTGCACAGCTGTAAGGTGTGCGGTTAAATAAAATGGGGTGTTTTACACTGCTGTCTTTAGGAATGTATAAAGCTGTAAATAATTTTACACCGTCCCTCATGGCTATGGTTACTTCCTTTTTATAATAGTTTTCCCTTACCCAAACAGAGTCTGCATTTTGACAAAATACATTACTGCACAAAATGCAAAGCACCGTAAATAAAAAATATTTTTTCATTGCTTTAGTTTGAAGTGTTAAATTTAAACATTCTAAACTACCTGCAATGCCCACAAACGAAGAACTGATTAATAAGTTTTACACAGCTTTTAGTAAAAAAGATTATGCAGCCATGAACAGTTGCTACAGTGACGATATTGTTTTTTTTGACCCCGTTTTTGGTTTGCTTAAAGGAAATGAGCCCCAAAAAATGTGGGAAATGCTTTGTAAAAATGCTACTGATTTTTCCCTTAACTATGGCAACATTATAAAGCTGGATGATGAATACAGCACCTGCGACTGGGTGGCCACTTACACTTTTAGCAAAACAGGCCGCAAAGTTGTAAATAAAATACGGGCCAATATGAAATTTGCTGATGGAAAAATTATTGAACATAGCGATGCATTTAGTTTACACCGCTGGAGTGTACAGGCATTGGGCTTGAGCGGATGGCTGCTGGGCTGGAATAAATTTTTTCAGCAAAAAATAAAAAATACTGCAAAAAAAAATTTGTTGCGGTTTATGGAGCAAACCGTATAAAAGGCCTGCCTTTGTGCATTTATCATAATACTTTTAAACTACCAAATGAAATCTGTTCATATTTTTTTGTTGCTTTTAATAAGTATGCATGCCGTTGCGCAAAAAAAAACACTTATCTATAACCCGGTACTGCATTCAATAGCAAAATCACCGGGTATAATGATACTTGATTTAAAAAAAGATTTTGGGGCAGTAGGTACTGGAATAACCGTTTTAACTGAAAACAATACATCTACCGTTGACCATAAAGCTTTTGAAAATGCCGCAGATTTTATTAACAGCCGTGGTGGATATGTTACTCTCAATATACCCAATGGTATTTACATCGTAGGCAAGCAGCTCTTTAGCAAAGGTCAGATAAATCACTATGAAAAATTTGGTGCTGGCGAATATACCTCTTATGATGGTTTTGATGTTTTCTTATTACTTAAGTGTAAAAAGGTAACTGTAAAAGGCGAGACATCCAGATATGGCGGTAAACCTGTAATTCGCTACCGCAATAATTTAAAAATTGGTCTTTTTAATAACACCAACGGTGCGCCTTCTGCAACCCAGCGTGCAACAAAAAACTCTAACCTGTATATTGATAAAACCCAACGGCAGCGGTCCAACCCGGGCGACTGTTTTAAGATACTAAACTGCGACTCGTTTGTACTTATGAACATTATTATTGACGGCAATGTGGCTTCTTTCAACTTTGGGGGCAAATATGGGAAAGGAGAAAATCCTTACGAAAATTATCACAGTGGTATATACCTTGCTAACGTAACCAGCTCAATCGTATCTGGTATTACTGTTAAAAATATGGCCCTGGATGGTATTGTAGTGAAAGATATTTACGAGACTAACTTCTCAAACAACATTTCAATTTTAAATTGTATTGTTACCAAAAATGGACGAAACGGTTTTTCGTGGCTTAGTGGCACCGGCATAACAATTACAAGCTGCGAATTTTCTGCAATGGGTACAGGTGCAGTCAGTACAGAGCCTTGCGCAGGTATTGACATAGAGCCTGAAACCTTGATTGAAAAAAACTGGCCTTCCAAAGGTGTATTTAAAAAGTGTATCATCAAAGAAAATCGCTGGCTGGGTTTAGCGGCGGGTGTTGGACATCTGAATGGCACCTTCCTGCGCAGCAGTAATATGCTGTTTGATTCATGCACATTTATTGGATCCAAAAACAGTATTGCAGATATTGAAAGCGATGGATACCGGTTTACAAACTGCAGTTTGTACGGGCTGCTGTATTTACGTAACAGGTCTGATATAAACGAGTTTGCTACAAGCTTTACTAATTGCCGTTTCAGCAATATCTACAAATCAAAAAAAATGAAAGGAGGGTTTCTGGTTGTAAATAATGCAGCTAAAAGAAGTAAATTTTATGGTTGCAATTTCACCAGCTATTCCAGCAGGGTTTTTATAATGGATAATACCGGTTTTGAATGTGGCGATTATAACAGCTATCCCTTGTTTGAAAGTTGCATTTTTAAAAATTATACCGACACTATAAAAGATGATTGGGTTAAAACATCAGGCTTGGGAAGTAAAACGTCATTTAAAAATAATATTTTTTACTACAACAAATCATACCCATTTTTAACTGATACTTATTCAGGCAATATGTGCGCCCAAGACCTTGGCGGTAACAAATATTATATACTGAGTAAAAAAGAAATTTTATTGAACAAGATACGTGAATAAAGTGATGGCAAGACAGTTAAACCCTGAATGCTGCTTGTTAAGGTTGCATTGTTTCAAAACCAGTGATAGATTATTTTCCAAAAGTCTCATAGTTGTAACTTGAAAGAATTATATCTATTTTGTTTGAGATTACTATTTCTTTCACCTTAAACTTACAAGCATGAACACATCTTTTTTAGACGGTATTAACTGGCTGGCAGTATTAGTTGCTGGCCTTGCTTACTTTGCATTGGGTGCCGTGTGGTACTCATTTTTATTTTCAAAACAATGGATTAAAAGCAGCGGTGTAGATGTAAACGACCCTAAAATGAAAACGGGCATGGCGCAAACAATGGCCTCATCTGCAGTACTGATGATTGTAACCGCATTAGGTATTGCCATACTTGCCAAGCGCATGGAGCTTACTGCCTGCTGGATGAGTGGTGTAAAACTGGGTGCCATAACAGGTTTATTACTGGGCTCAACAGCCATTTCAATTTCTTATCTGTACGAAAAAAGGCCATTAGCCCTGTACCTTATTAATGGCGGCTACACTTTATTTGGAAATATTATTGCAGCAGTTATAATTTGTTGCTGGCGGTAAATTAAAATTAAAAAAGAAAGGGCAGCAATTAATTGCTGCCCTTTCTTTTTTACTAAAATCTGTTTTACTCTATAACTGTAATTTTTACAGTATTGGTAGGCAAATGCAAATGTATCGGTGTGCTGCCCGTATTTACAACGGTATCGCCTTTTTTTAAATACCCTCTTTGTTTTAGAATTTCAATCTGGTCAAAAATAATATCGTCTAAGCTTTCTTCTTCATCATAATAAAAAGCTCTTACGCCCCAGCTTAAACTTAACTGGTTTACCAATGTTTTTTCTTTTGTAAAAATATATAAGGGAGATTTTGGCCGGTAACTGCTTAAAATAAATCCGGTATAACCAGTCTGTGTCATGCCCACTAGCGCATCTGCTTTTGCATCCTGTGCCAGTTTGCATGCGGTATAACAAACAGCATCGCTTATAAACGACGGTGAGTGCGGCTGTGGTTTTAAAATATCATCACGGTCATAATCATACACTGAGTTTTCTACCTGGCTTATTATTTTACTCATCATTTCCACCACCAGCACAGGGTACTGCCCCATGGCTGTTTCACCACTCAGCATCACTGCATCTGCACCTTCAAGCACGGCATTGGCCACATCTGTTACCTCACTGCGGTTAGGTTTGGTACGGTCCATCATACTTTCCATCATTTGTGTAGCCACAATAACCGGTTTGGCACGGTGCATACACTTGCGTATAATATCTTTTTGAATAATCGGCACCTGCTCCACCGGCACTTCCACACCTAAATCTCCACGTGCCACCATTATGCCATCGCTTTCAACAATAATATCACGTATGTTGGTTAACGCCTCGGGCATTTCAATTTTAGCAATAACTTTTATTTTACTGCTGCGGTCTTTTATTATCTTTTTTAGTGCAATAATATCTTCGGCTTTTCTTACAAAAGAAAGCGCCACCCAGTCCAGATTATTTTCAATAATAAAATTTAAATCCTCTACATCTTTTTCTGTAAGAGATGGCATTGTTAAAGCAGAGTCGGGCAGATTTACCCCTTTCTTAGGCAGCAGGGTACCACCTAATGTTACACGTATTTTCACTTCAGTGTCATTTAAAATTTCAATAACAGCAACTTCCATTTTACCATCATCTAAAAAAATACGTTCACCAATTTTTACATCTTTTGCAAGATTAGCATAGGACACATAAACCTTTTCTGGAGTACCCACCATTTTTTGCGTGGTAAAAATAATTTCCTGCCCTTCTTTCAGTTCTATTTTTCCATTTTCTAAATCGCCAACCCTGAGTTTAGGGCCCTGTAAATCACCCAGTATAGCAATATTGTAAGGTTCTTTTTTATTAATGGTGCGGATGTATTCAATAATTTCCAGTTTACTGTCGTAAGCACCATGCGAAAAATTAAGACGGAAAACATTCACGCCCGCCCTTACCAGTTCCAGCAGTTTATC
>JAGVCC010000233.1 GCA_020059395.1 Chitinophagales bacterium
TATGCCGGCAAATTTTATAAATGCATTCATTACCTGCTCGCTGTAATCTTCTTCTTTATTTTTTAAAGCTGGAAAAGCACGGATGCATAAAATATCAAAGTACTGCCCCAAAATAGGTGCCGCATCTTTTACATGCTCAACTGTAGTGCCGCTCATAATAGCGCCTTCTTCAAACTCCAGTGCCCAGCCTTCTTTGTCAACATTAAATACTATTGACTCAAGTCCTAAATTTTTTGCTGCCACCTGTGTACTTAAACGGGTACGCAAACTTGGGTTTAAAAACAGCATGCCAATTTTTTTATCAGCACCCAAAGCTCTGTCGGCATAAGGGCTTGCTTTGTATGCTAATGCTTTTTTTACTAATGCATTAATGTCAGTAACATCATTTACAGAAATAAAATGTTTCATTTTAAGCTAAAAGTTGAAAGCTAAAAGCCTAAAGCATGAGACTTGAGGCTTTTAGCAGTTATTAATTATTTCCTAATTGACTTTATTAGTCCTATAAGCATTGCTTTTACTTCGCCAAATTTCTGATTTACATTCTGATAAAGTTCATCAACAAGATAACCCAAATCAAAGGCAAGCAACAAGCAATACTCTGCTTCTTGTGCAGAAGCCAGAGCCGTATCGAGAAAGTGAGCAAAATCCTTATCTGTATTTCTGCCGCTTCCCTCAACAATGTTTAATGGAATTGAATAGGTCGCTCTTTTAAGCTGCGATGTTAAATCAAATTGCTCACTTTTTGGAAAAAGTGGCAACACGTCTTTATACACTTGTAACGTAAGCTTATGCGCTTTACTCCAAACATCATATTTTTTATAATCTCTCATTTTTACTTTTAAAAACACCTAGTGAGTTACAACCGTGCGTTACGGTTTTGGCTTTCAGCTTTTAACTTTATGCTTTCAGCTCAACAGACAGTGCTTCCAATACTATATCTGCCTCTACCTTTGTAATATTCAAAGCAGGCAGCAAACGAATAACATTGGGTTTTGCCTCACCAGTAAAAATTTTATGCTTAAACAGTAAATTCTTTTTCACCTCCTTTAATTCTTCTGGCAAAACAATACCTATCATTAATCCACGGCCTCTTACTTCTATGATATTTGGCAGCTTCTTTAATTCAGTAATCAGATATTCTCCAACGGTTGCCGCATTATCCATCAGTTTATCCTGCTCAATAATTTCCAGCACGGCCAATGCTGCTGCACAGGCTAAATGGTTACCGCCAAATGTGGTGCCCAGCATAAAATGCTTTGCTTTTAATTTTGGAGCTATTGAAACACCTGCAACAGGAAAACCATTACCCATGCCTTTTGCCATGGTGTAAATGTCTGCATCCACGCCAGCAAAATCATGACTGTAGAATTTGCCGGTACGTCCGTAACCACACTGCACACTGTCGGCAATAAATACGGCGTCATGTTTATCGCACAATGTTCTTATCAGTTTTAAGAAAGAATCGCTTGCCATATTAATACCACCCACGCCCTGTATGCCTTCAATAATTACAGATGAAACTTCGTTGCCGTGAGTGTCAAAATATTCCTGAAGAGCCGCTTCATCATTAAAAGGGAGGAATACTACATTGTCAGTTTGATTAACCGGTGCAACAATATTTGGATTGTCTGTTACAGCAACTGCTAACGACGTTCTTCCATGAAATGCTTTTTTAAACGCAACAATTTTTTTGCGGTTGTTATAAAACGATGCCAGCTTCAATGCGTTTTCATTGGCTTCGGCACCGCTGTTGCACAAAAACAAATTGTAATCTTCCCTTCCGGAAACTTTGCCAAGTTTTTCTGCCAGCTGCACCTGCAATGGGATTTTTATAGAATTAGAATAGAAACCTACTTTATGCAACTGGTCTTCTAAACGTTTTACATAATGCGGGTGTGTATGGCCAATGGAAATTACTGCATGACCACCGTAGAGATCTAAATATTTTTGTCCTTTATCATCCCAAACATAGCTGCCCTCTGCTTTGTCAACTATGATGTCGTTGAGTGGATATACGTCGAATAGTTTCATCTTTATAGCTTAAAGCTCAAAACTTAAAGCTTAAAGCCGGAGCAGCATTTAGCTTTCGGCTTTTAGCTTTTAGCTTTCAGCATTTTAAAAATAAGTTGCTTTTAATTTCAACCCTGTTGTTTCTTCAAGTCCAAAAATCAAATTCATATTTTGTACAGCCTGTCCGCTGGCGCCTTTGGTTAAATTATCAATTACTGAATGCACCACTAATTTATTACCTACTTTTTCCAGTTGAATAATACACTTATTGGTATTAACCACCTGCTTTAAAAAAACAGCTTCAGTAGTTACAGTTGTAAAAGGATGGCCTTTATAAAATTCGTTGTACAGAATATTTAATTCTTCTACACTCAAATCGCATTTTAATTGTGAGCTGATGAAAATACCTCTTGTAAAATCTCCACGCCAGGGAACAAAAGAAAAATTTTCTTCGCTTAATGCTGCGTTTGATTGAAGCGAATTGATTGATTGCAATATTTCTGCATTATGCTGATGCGTTAATGTTTTATACGCCTGTACATTATTTGCCCTCCAGCTAAAATGCGATGTGGCTGCAAGGCTTTGGCCTGCACCTGTACTACCGGTAATGCCTGTTGTATAAACATTGGCAAGTAAACCTGCTTTTGCCAATGGTAATAGACCCAATTGTATTGCAGTTGCAAAACAACCTGGGTTGGCAATGTTGCTGGCAGCTTTTATTTTTTCTCTTTGTAACTCAGGAAGACCGTAAACAAATTCTCTTCCGTTAATAATAGCATCGGCCTGTAAACGGAAATCATTTCCAATATCAATCAATTTTACTGTCGAAGGAATATTATTTGCTTCTACAAACTTCTTCGCTTCGCCATGGCCGGCGCAAAAGAAAATAACGTCCACATTAAAATGATGTGTGGCAGAAAATTTTAAATCTGTTTCGCCAACTAAATCGCCATGCACTTTGCTTACTAAATTATCTGCATTGCTGCCGCTTTGTGCAAATGCAATTTGTGCATTGGGGTGATTGAGAAGCAAACGTATCAGTTCACCACCCGTATAACCAGCGGCACCAATAATGCCAACCCTTATGCCCCTATCCCCTAAAGGGGGATTACCTGCATTTGATTTTATGTTTTGCTCAGAGCTCATTACGCTTAGATGAAAGTTGAATAAAGTTTAGTCAGTACACGAGTGCGACGCAACAATGCCCAATCAGGGAATAACTGCTGGTAACAAAAAATTATTTGCTGTTATTTACTTTATGATAAATTGAAACCTGGTTGCCGAAAATTTTACTAAAGCCACGTACATCATCACCTGTATAACCGGTATTCATTTCACCATACTTGCCAAACTTGGCGCTCATTAAATCAAACTCACTTTCTATACCAATTATTTGAAAATGATAAGGCTGCATTTGTACAAATACACTGCCCGTAACTGTTTGCTGGCTGTTGGTAAAAAAAGCCTCAATGTCTCTCATTACAGGGTCCATAATTTGTCCTTCATGCAGCCAGTTGCCATAAAATAATGCCAGCTGATCTTTCCAGTTTAGCTGCCATTTGGTAAGCGTATGTTTTTCAAGCGCATGGTGAGCTTTTAAAATTATCATTGGCGCAGCGGCTTCAAAACCCACACGGCCTTTAATACCAATGATAGTATCACCCACATGAATATCCCGGCCCAGGCCATAAGCGCCGGCAATGGTTTGTAAATATTGAATGGCTTCCGTTGGGTGATTAAATGTTTTATCATTTACACCAACCAGTTCACCTTTTACAAAATTCAATTTTATTTCTTCGCTGCCTGTTTTTGTTACCTGTGTAGGCCATGCTTCTTCTGGCAGCAGGCCTTTACTGTTTAGTGTTTCTTTACCACCCACGCTGGTGCCCCACAAACCTTTATTAATAGAGTAAGTGCTTTTTTCAAAATTCATTTCCACACCTTTACTTTTCAGGTAGGTAATTTCTTCCTCACGGCTCAGCTTCATATCCCGTATGGGGGTTATAATTTCCACACCGGGTATCATGATGTTGAAAATCATATCAAACCTTACCTGATCGTTACCGGCACCAGTACTGCCATGTGCCACAGCATCAGCATTCAATTTTTTTGTATGCTCAGCTATGCTTAAAGCCTGACTTAACCTTTCGGCACTTACGCTTAACGGGTAAGTGTTATTTTTTAAGCAATTACCAAAAACAAGGTATTTAATAATGTTATCGTAATAATTTTTTACAGCATCAATGGTAGTATGTGTTTTTACACCAAG
This sequence comes from Chitinophagales bacterium, assembly GCA_020059395.1. GTDB lineage: Bacteria > Bacteroidota > Bacteroidia > Chitinophagales > Chitinophagaceae > Ferruginibacter. Next base: position 4,280 of record JAGVCC010000233.1, read on the forward strand.
CTTGTAAGCATGTAATTCAATTTTTTGCAATTCCTCATTGCTGAAACCGCCGGTGTTTACAATTACCGAATGTACTTCGTAGCCTTTTTCATCGGTAAAATATTTTGCACAATAAGTAGTATCTAAACCGCCGCTAAAACCTAAAACAACTTTTGCACCTTTTGGTAAATCCTGTTTGCTCATTATAATTTGGTATTAAAATTAAAAGTTGAAAAAATGCCTGAATAAAGATTTTGCAGTACTGCCGCCACCTTTGTTTTCCTGTTTATCAAAAAAAGGTTTTATAAACTTCCAGCGTTTAAAACGAAGCAGCCTTTCAAAAATGGTTTTGTTCTCTTCAAAAAACTGTTTTGTTTCTGCAGGCTCGTAATGGTCTTTGGGGTCGTACAGCATGGCAGTGCACATACAGTTCTTCCTTTCTTTACTCATTAAAATATCGTAGTTAACACAGCTTTTACAACCGGCCCAAAATTCTTCATCATCCGTAAGCTCACTGTAAGTAACGGGTTCGTAACCTAGGTCACTGTTAATTTTCATTACAGCAAGGCCGGTGGTAAGGCCAAATATTTTTGCTTCGGGGTATTTTTCCCTGCTTAAATTAAAAATGTGCTTTTTAATTTGTTTGGCCACGCCGCTTTTGCGAAAAGCAGGTGCTACAATTAAACCACTGTTGGCAACATACTCGCCTTTCCAAACTTCTATATAGCAAAAACCCACCCATTCACCATCGGGTGTGTGGGCAATTACGGCTTTGCCCTCCTCCATTTTTTTTGTTACATATTCCGGCGAACGTTTGGCAATACCGGTGCCTCTTGCTTTGGCAGATGATTCCATTTCGGCAGTAATAGTTTCAGCATAATGTACATCTGCTGCGGAAGCTGCCCTGATTATAATGTTACTGTTTTCCAATTTTTATAAATTGAAAGAAGGTTAAAAAATAGAAGAAAACTTTTTCGGAGATTTTTTCACTGACAGGGGCAGTTTTTAATTGCTCGTCCTATCAGCATCCACGTCGCGGTCGTGGTAATGATTCAAACACATTTTCAATAGAAAACATTACCCGTACGGGGCTGTTATTGATAAAAATGATCTGACTGTGTTTGTTGTTCAATTTATATATTGAATATGAGACTGCAAATGTATAGCTTTTTAAATAGAAATAGTTTAAATTTTTATTAAAGTTTCGCCTGCTTTGAAATAACTTTATCGTCTAACATATTTTTATAGAAATTTTTTAAACCGCAAACGATTGTAACAATGGAAAACAAATTCAGCCGCCGCAAGTTTATAGGCACAGCCGGCACCGTAGCAGCAGGTACGTTATTGGTTAATCCTATACTTGCAGAAACCGTTGCCTCATTTAATGGTACAAAAAAACGCTTTGCCATTGTAGGTACTGGCCACCGTGCTACTGGCATGTGGGGTAAAGATGTTGTAAAAGAATACAGCGATTATGTTGAATTTGTTGGGTTGTGCGATATAAATAAAGGGAGACTGGAAACCGCAAAAAAAATGATTGGTATTAGTTGCCCCACTTTTACCAATTTTGAAGAGATGATGAAAACGGTTAAACCCGATGTGCTGATTGTAACAACGGTAGATGCTACCCACAATGAGTTTATTGTAAAAGGCATGGAAATGGGTGCAGATATTATTACTGAAAAACCCATGACTATTGATGAAGAAAAATGCCAGCAAATTATAGATGCTGAAAAAAGAACTGGCAAAAAAGTAACTGTAACATTTAATTACCGCTACTCACCACACCGGGCAAAAATTTGGGAGCTGCTGCGTGCAGGTGCAATAGGTAAAATTACTTCTGTAGATTTTCATTGGTATTTGGATGTACACCACGGTGCCGATTATTTTAGAAGATGGCACCGACTGCGTGAAAAAGGTGGCAGCCTGTGGGTACACAAAGCCAGCCACCATTTTGATTTATTAAACTGGTGGATTGACAGCGACCCTAGTGAAGTATTCGCTTTTGGCTCACTGGAGCATTATGGTAAAAATGGCAAACAACGTGGCGTAAACTGCAGAACCTGCGACCATAAAAGCACCTGTAAATTTTACTGGGATATGACGAAGAGCAAACGCCTGATGGAATTGTATGCAGACAACGAACAATACGACGGTTACCACCGTGACGGGTGTGTGTTTAGAGAAGACGTAAACATATTTGATAAAATGGCTGCATCAATTAAATATGCAAATGGTGTACAGGTTAGTTATTCTTTAACCACTTACAGCCCTTACGAAGGATACCGTGTTGCATTTAACGGTACCGAAGGCAGGCTGGAAACATGGATAAAAGAAAGCAACCCACCGGCTGGCGAAGAAAAAAAGAATTATGATGAACTGATGCTGACGAAAAACTTTGGCAAGCCAGAAATAATACAGGTGCCTTACGCACAAAGTGGTCACGGTGGTGGCGATAAACTTTTAAAAGACAGAATTTTTGTACCCGGCACAGCAGATAATTTACGCCAGGCTGCCGGTACAAGAGATGGTTCATTATCCTGCTTAGTAGGTATTGCGGCACGTAAAAGCTGCGACAGTGGTAAACCTGTTATGATTAGTGATTTAACCACTCTTAAACCACAGGTACAAAAAGCATAAACTGTTTCTTTTTAATTTATACATCCGGCGGTATAATACTGCCGGATTTTTTTTATGTGCAATACAGCTTACTTTAGCAATAAATGGACACCGCTTTACTTTTAAAAAATATAAACAGGCACATACAGCTTACTGCTGATGAAACGGAAAAGTTTACCGCCCTGCTGCACTATAAAACAGCAGCTAAAAAAACATGCCTGCTTACAGAAGGGCAGGCCTGCCAAACAATAAGCTATGTATGCAGCGGCGCTTTAAGGGCTTACTGTTTGGATAAAGATGGAAAGGAAAGCACCATTATGTTTGCCATGGCCGACTGGTGGGTTACTGATATGTTTTGTTTTTTAAACCAGCAACCTGCCATGATGTTTATAGAAGCTATTGAAGACAGCTGTATGTGTGAACTGAGCAAAACAAATTTTGACTTACTGCTGCAACGCATACCTAAGTTTGAAAAATTTTTCAGGGTGCTGATGCAGAATGCTTATACAAGAGAACAGCTGCGTACTATAGAAAACCTTACCCTTACTGCCGAAGAACGATACAACCGTTTTATAAATAAATATCCGCAGGTAATAAAGCAGGTTACACAAAAGCAAATAGCATCTTACCTGGGTATTACACCGGAGTTTTTAAGTGCCATACGCCGCAAAAAAGCCCTGGGCTGATTTCTTAAACTACCTTAAGTTTTATACCGCCAGCTTTATGTTGCTTTGTAAAAAAAATAAAACATGCTTATATTGATTGCAGGCCCTTACCGGGGCGGCACCAACGATGATCCGGTGCTGATGAAAAAAAACCTGGACTTTTTAGAATCCGCAGCATTGCCGCTTTTTAGAAAAGGGCATGTGCCTATGATAGGAGAGTGGGTGGCACTGCCGCTGCTACAACTGGCAGGCTCACAACAGCCCGGCGATGCTGTTTGGGATGAAATACAATACCCTGTGGCACACCGCCTGCTGCAAAAATGCGATGCAGTGCTGCGCCTGCCCGGTGCATCTAAAGGAGCAGATGAAGATGTAAGAATTGCAAAAGAACTGGGGTTGATGGTGTATTTTTCTGTGGATGAAGTGCCGGAGGTGGGTTAGGTTTTATTGCAGTGAAAGAAAAAGATAATTTCACTTGTACGGCTTATTGCTAATGTGCTTTTATTTAAGTGGGGATATTAGCGGATGGATTGTGAGATACGAGCTAGGGCGAAAGACAAGCGGATGCTTGGGCCATATAACTCATTTATAGTTTAAGATAACCTTGCACCAAAGGGGGCTTCTGTTGGGCTTGTCTATTTCTAATTGAGATTCACAAAAATATGTCCCAATTCTTTTACGATATTTTTAAGCGTATATTTAGAAATGTATCCCCTATTTGTAGATGTAATGTTATGCTTTGGCGAATATTTATTACTAATGATTTTATTTAGATTGTCTATCATTATGTTCTCTATTCCATTTAATAGATAGCCCAACATAAACCCTTCGTGTTGAAATGAACCTTTAATAAATCTGCCCATTCCGTTTTCATTTACATATTCATCTTGTAAACGTGTTGCATTTCTTGTACTAGTATTTGTATGGCATAAAACTTTTGCTTCTATAATAAATTTGAATTTACGATTTGCATTAAAACTTGTATGCATAAATAACATATCAAAACGCTTTGCTTTTTTTGGGGAAACTTTACCCTTAATTATTTTCCCGGTGTAATTACGAGGTTCTGCAACAATTGAAATTGAATATAAGTTTTCAGCATCTAATATTCCTTCCAATTTACCAAAAATACAAGCAGTAATAGTTTCTTCGTCTTGCGATTTTTGGATAGTAGTATCAGCTATATAATGTTTGTGAGCCTGTAGCAATAACTCTTTGGTAGTTGTTTTTAAACTAATAACTAATTCGTAGATTATTTCTGCATCTACATTCGTAGAATTAGTATTGATTTGTACCGATTTTAAATAACTCATTAATTGCCGTGCTGGTTTAATAGTTTAACAATTAATGCATCGGCATCATTTAGAGCTTGGGCTATGTTCCAAAATTTACGTTGATTGGGTTTAATAAAATAGAAAGTATTTTTATCAATGTAATATTCTATGGTTTTACGGAAGTAAATACTGTTTGTATATTGCTGATAGGTATGTTTGTTTATTTCATCTAAAATAGAAATAATATCTGCATTATTTTCATTTACAATTTCTGTATCTCTTTTGTTGATAGTGCATTTAATAATTATTAAAGAGCTATTAAGCGATTTAGTAAATGTTTCAATTTTTAGTTTGTATGCTGAATGTTTGAAATAATTATTTACAATATCTGCATAAGCAGTGGCATATTGGTTTATAAAAATTTCATCTGTTTTATTTTCGGCTTTAACTGATTTGTAATTGTTTTTAATAACATTGCTATAATTAATTACATTATCAATTAATGCTCTTTCATATTTAGAAATTTTCAGTTCTTTATAAATGAGTTTATCAATTTGTTTTTTAATAGAAACTATTGATAGATTTTCTAAGTCTTTGTCGCTAATTTCTTGTTTTTTAATTTCAATGATTTGGTCTATAAATGAAGCAAGGGTATTAATAGTTTCTTTATAAAATTTATTGATGAACATTGGAAAAAGGGACATTTCATTTTTTTGAATAAGCCCAATTTCTACACCCCAACTTGCAGTTGTGGAAATAAAAAAGAAAGTAGCAATTTCTGAATTTAGGCAAGCAACTAATGCCTTATGAAAGGCAATGCTTTTATTGCTAAATCTAATTGATTTACCTTTTGTAAGAAACGCAATGTTGTAATCAATATAACTACAGCAAATATTTGAATTTTTTGTTCCTTCTTTAAATAAAATAAGTGGTGCAGTATAAATATCTTTTGTATCTGTTCTATAACTTTCATTGTCAACTAGAGAACCAAATGTTGAGAATTTATTTACGGTATAAAATTGTTGTATATCATCAGTTGGAATAAAAAAATGTCCTTTTAATTGTGGATTACCCTTAGAAGTAGCATCTTTATCTTTGTTTAATCCACCCCCTTGCAATTCAGTAAAATTATTTATTACACCATTTTGTTCTAGTTTACATAAAAACTTTAAATCTCTTAAACCCCCAAACATTGCTATTTTAAATAATTTGGAGTTGGCTTTTTCTAACTCATTAACTGGCAAAAATTTTATTTCAGTTTCATCTATTACAATGGACTTTCGATTTTTAATTATTTCTGTTTTTTGAGGAACACAGTATAAAATAGTTTCATTGGATGCAGGTGCAACGTTGTTTCTGTTCTCGTATATAATTAAAGCCCCTGCTTTTTTTGCATTTTCAAAAACCACTTGCCGAACTACTGAAAAATTAACGATAGTACTTATTTTGTAATCAGTAAACAATTTTTGTCTAAAAGCAATATCAGGAATTTCGGTATTAAACAATAGCGATTTTGCAGAAACAATTAAAGCCACTTTTGCAGTGGGATTTATAGCGGGTGTGTAAGCAATAAACGCCTTTATAATATCTTTATTTACATTCCAATTATTTTGTTTTGCCCACTGTTTTATTTCTTGCTCTACATTACTTCTTTTCCAAGGTGGATTACCTATGATAAGATTGAAAGAGGTATTGAAAAATGCATTTACTTCTTTACTGGGATTGCTTTTAAAGTTGGTTGTTTCTCTTATAAATGTACTGGCTTGTAAAATATTTTTACCAAATTCAATATTGTTTTGTTTACGATGATTTACTTCTTCTTCATCTGTCCAGTGAATCAAATTTTTAAATCGTACCTCATCTAGTACCTTACGAGGGTTCATATAATTAAGAAACGTAAGGTATAAGCTAAAGGCAGTTACTTTGGTGGCTTCTGGATTTTTTTCTATACCAAAAATATTATTGTATAGTAAATGGTTTAAAACAGTTGGTGTAATGTTTTTATTTGGATTTGCATATTTCCAACGCTCTATTAAGCGCTTAAAACCTTCTACTAAAAAAATACCACTGCCACAAGTAGGGTCTAATATTTTAAAATCGGAACTATAATCATTCACTGTAGGCATTGGTAGTACCTCGTTGTATGTGAACTCAACCAGCATTTGAGGTGTATAAAAAGCTCCATCTTTTTGTTTTTCGGTCAATACAATTTTTCCGTTTTTTTCTTCCTCGTTGCTCATAAATTCTTCGTAAATGGCACTAATGAGTTCAATAGGAATAAACTTAAAATTGAACAACGGAAAGAAAGAACCTTGACCGGTATTGCCATTTGCATTGAGCATTTGAAGTCCTGTAAAACAATCAGAAACTATTTTTAAAATTTCGGAATATTTATTTTTTGCATTTTCTTCTTCTTGATTAACAGGAAATAAATCGCCATTAAATTTTACTTTTAAAAATTCAAATAACGAGTAAGTTTCTGTTGGATTTTCAGTTAATAAATTGGCGAATGTTTTTTCTACACCTGTAATTGTACCAATTTCCTTTTTTGTTAAAATGCCTCTATGCTCCAAATAAAAAGTAAACAAAGACCTGCCCAATAAATTATGAATAGTTCCAATTGTTAGATTATACTTTTTATTTGCAAATAAAATCTTTCTTGCTTCGTGTAATTGGGTAATTAATTTTTTATCAACTCTATCTTCTGTATTATACTTTAATTTGTTTTCACCTATAAAGAAATTATCTGTATCTAAATTAGATTGATGTAGTATTAATGCTAATTTATTAAGCGCTTCTTCATCTGTGGTAAATTCGTTGATTATTGTTTTGCTAAGGTCTTTTTTAGTAGTAGCAGTAGAAGTAAAATTACTTAATAAGTATATTTTTACTGGTGTAATAATTAGTGAGAGAGGTGTTCGGCTTTCGTTCCAAAATTTGTTTTGTAGTTGGTTTATTTCTGTAGGGTTAATTGAAGAAATTTCTTTAATATAAATTATTGGACTTATATCATTGAAATAAATGGCATCTACGTCTAAACTGTTTTCATTAAAACTATTTTCGGCAATTACTTTAATAAATGCAAGTTTATCGTTAGTAGGCTTTATTTTTTGCCCTTTAGTAATTAATCCTCCCTGCCAACCTGCTTTGGAAGCTATTTTTGATAATATTTTAGTTTTTGTTGGCATTGCTTAATTGTGTACCTAAGCTAATAGATTTCTACAAAAATAGGTATTAGAATTTATTTTTTTTTAATCAACTTGTTTCCTCCTAAAATAGGATTACACATAAAAATGTAAATCATGGACAGAAAAGAACAAATCATCAACGAGTATTTTAATTGGAGGTATCCGCTTTTATTTCCGCTTCGTTAAACGCCCAAGAGCGGTATACCGTAAAAGTGAGTTATGCCGAATCCACCCACAAACCTTACCCGGCACAGGTACAACAATGCCCTACAACTAATTCCACAGCCCGTTACAAATCCTCCTTCGCTTAAGCTTCGGAGGATAAAAAAATAAAAATTACCTTTGCCCGGCTATCAGCCGGGTTATCGTTCCAGTTTTTAACTGGAGAGGAAAGTCCGGACAGTGCAGGGCAACACACCGGGTAATAACCGGTTATTTGTCGCCTTCGACTTGCTTCCCGATTAAAATCGGGACAAGCACGGTGACAAATAGAGAAAGTGCCACAGAAAATTACCACCGCCGCATTGTTATACTTCGACAAGCTCAGTATGACAATGCGGCGGCCAGGGTGAAAACGTGAGGTAAGAGCTCACGGGTTTTTGCAGCAATGCATAAATTGGGTAAACCTTGTGTACTGAAATGCCACGTATATCAGCGCTTGAGGGCGGCCCGCCCAATGCTGAAGGGTAGGCAGATAGATTTTGCCAGTAATGGCAAAGCCAGATAAATGATAACCGAACCCGCCTTCGCCAAGGCTACGGTGGGTGAACAGAATCCGGCTTACAGGCTGATAGCTTTTTAAAATTATTAAGGCTCCGCAACAGCGGAGCCTTTTGTATGAAATGTTTTGTAAGCAGTAACTTACTTGTTGTGCTGCTACCTGCTGTAGTTAGGTGCTTCTTTTGTTATTTCAATGTCATGTGCATGGCTTTCTTTAATGCCGGCATTGGTAATTTTTACAAAAGTTGCTTTTTGCAGCTCCGTAATATTTTTTGCACCGCAGTAACCCATGCCTGCACGCAAACCACCGGTGTATTGATGCACCACTTCTTTTAAATAACCTTTGTAAGCTACACGGCCTTCAATGCCTTCGGGTACAAATTTCTTTACATCATCTTCCACATCCTGAAAATAACGGTCGCTGCTGCCCTGTGCCATGGCGCCCAGGCTGCCCATGCCTCGATATTGCTTAAACTTACGGCCTTCATAAATAATGGTTTCGCCGGGGCTTTCTTCTGTGCCTGCAAAAACATTACCCATCATTACACAACTGGCGCCGGCGGCCAATGCTTTTACCATATCACCTGTGTAGCGTATACCGCCGTCACTAATAATGCCTATTTTTTTATTTTTTAAGGCGGCAGCAGCTTCCATTACAGCAGTAATTTGTGGTACACCAATACCGGCCACAATACGTGTGGTGCAAATACTGCCGGGGCCAATACCTACTTTTACTGCATCGGCACCAGCATCTGCTAAAGCCTTTGCACCTGCGGCAGTGCCTACGTTGCCTGCAATTACCTGTAATTTTTTAAATGATTTTTTTATGCTTTTCAACGCATCCATCACACCTTTTGTGTGGCCGTGGGCACTGTCTAATGCAATAATGTCAACACCATAATTGTATAAAGCATCCACACGGTCCAGTGTATCTTTTGTAATACCAACACCAGCACCAACCAGCAACCTGCCCGATGCATCTTTAACTGCATTGGGGTGGCTTTTTAATTTTAAAATATCGCTGTATGTAAACAGGCCGGTTAGTTTGCCTTGTTTATTTATGATGGGCAATTTTTCAACTTTTGTTTGTTTAAATA
>JAGVCC010000160.1 GCA_020059395.1 Chitinophagales bacterium
CCATCCAGCCTTCCGTTCATTTGCATGCAACGCTCCAGGTTAACAATAGTTCCGGCTACCCAATTACTCAGGTTGGTTTTCGTCAGGGTTTCATCAATTGCTGTAACACGATGTTTGCTATGGGCAATCTCTTCCACAGTAAGGCAAACACCATTGTGGCTCAGGCTCTGGTCCACTTTCAATTCGCTCCAAAGAGGGCTTTCTATCCAATAGGTTTTATTACTGCCTGCTGCCGCAACTGCTACAACAGTTCCTGTTTGTTCTATAATTCCAGTAAACATGCCGCAAATTTCGGAATTTAGACATCAAAGATTTCTTTTTTTGTAAATTTTTCTGTTATCTTTGCGCCCCTGCTGCAAGGGCAGCATATTAAATCACTTAAAGGAGGTATATACAAATATGTTAATTATCGATTCTAAAGATTGCGAAAACATCGACAAGGCTTTAAAAAAGTACAAGAAGAAGTTTGAAAAAAGCAAGATTTTGCTGCAATTAAGAGAAAGACAGTCTTTTACAAAGCCGTCTATAAAACGCAGGCAGCAAGTGCTTAAAGCTGTATACAAAGAGCAATTATCTTCTGGCAAGTTAGATTAAGAAATAACTTATAGCTATATATTGAACTGATACCCGGATATTGTAATTTCGGGTATCAGTTTTTTTATGCCCATAGCCACCCAAAATTTGCTGCAGCAGTTTTTAGATTACCTTAAATTTCAAAAAAGGTATTCTCAGCACACAATCATATCGTACCAAAACGATCTTACCTCTTTTTTTGACTTCATTGCGAAAAGTTTTGGAGAATTGCCTCTACAGGAAGTTAAACCCACTGTAGTACGCAGCTGGCTGGCTTTTTTAAAAGAAGAGGGGATGCAGTCAAAGTCCATTAACCGTAAAATATCATCTTTAAAGTCCTTTTTCAAATACCTATTACGCCAGGAAGTAATTGCGGTAAGCCCAATGGGCACTGTAATATCCCCTAAAGTAAATAAGCGCCTGCCGCAATTTGTAGAGAAAAAGGATGTAGAAACCCTTTTTAACTATGTTGAGTTTCCCGATACATGGCAGGGCAAGACAGACAAACTGATACTGCAACTTTTTTACAATACCGGCATACGCCAGGCCGAACTGGTTAATTTAAAGGAAAGCCAGCTGGATGCTTCAAAAAAAGTAATTAAAGTGTTGGGTAAGGGTAATAAAGAAAGGGTATTGCCGCTTAGTGCTGGTTTAATAAATCAGCTTGCCAATTATGTGGCTCAAAAAAAGGTTGAATATGATGGTGCGGACAATGTATATGTATTTGTAAATGCAAAAGGCAAAAAATTATACCCAAAGTATGTTTACAATACGGTAAAAACATACTTAAGCCGTGTTACCACCATCAATAAAAAGAGCCCACACGTGCTGCGGCATACCTTCGCCACTCATTTAATGAATAATGGTGCAGATTTAAATGCAGTAAAAGAACTGTTGGGGCACAGCAGCCTGGCAGCCACTCAAATTTATACACACAATACTATTGAAAAATTAAAAGATATTCATAAAAAAGCTCATCCCAAGGCTTAAATGCTAAATCAGCCGTTTATAAAAATTATGAGAATTACTACAAAATTTTATTTTGAAAACTACGTTTGAAAAAGTAACTTCATTTTAGAAATTATAATGATTGCTCACCTAAATAAAACCTATGTAGTAAAACTCTTCACAAAGTTCTTTTACATTATTTTTCACAGCTTAAAATTTTAAGAAGTATGAACGTAAACATTCAAACTGTGCATTTTGACGCAGACACAAAATTGGTAGGTTACATTGAGAAAAAAGTTGCAAAACTCACGCAGTTTCATGACAGAATTACCAAAATTGATGTGTATTTAAAATTAGATAATGTGGTGCACAACATTAAGGACAAAATAGCTGAAATTAAGGTTCACATTCCCAGACATTCTTTTTTTGTAAAGCAGTCTTCAAAGTCTTTTGAAGAAAGTTTTGACACAGCACTGGACTCAGTAATTAATCAAATTAAACGAAAAAAAGAAAAACTGGCCGCATAAACAGGCCTGAAATAGCCAAGCCCTCCGCCACCTCGGAGGGCTTTTTATTTTCAGTTTATTCACATTTGAAAAATCATTGTAAAAAATTCTTTTTCAAAATTTTTGTATTAACCTTTTTCTCTTACCTTTGCCTTCCCAAAAAAAGGGGGTGCATTTTTGTGCACAAAAGTTCTTTAAAAAATAAGCCGAGGTAGCTCAGTTGGTAGAGCAGCTGATTTGTAATCAGCAGGTCGTGGGTTCGACTCCCTTCCTCGGCTCGGTAGTTATTAAATTAGTTAGTTATTAGGTAATTGGCAGCGTTTTTAATGTCGGTTAATTAAGCGACTAATTCTTTTTATAGCAAAAAGGGCAGATGGCCGAGTGGTTAAAGGCGACAGACTGTAAATCTGTTCTCTTCGGAGTACGTAGGTTCGAAACCTACTCTGCCCACAGTATTAAATAGCGAAAATGCCAATGTGCAAATTTGTAATTTAATAAGATTTTGTTCTTTTTCATTTTGCACATTTGCTTTATTTGCACATTTGCATAATAAATTTTCGGAGGTAGCTCATTTGGTAGGGCAATAGGCTTCCAAGCTTCAGGCGGTCTCGATTGAAACCGGAAGCCTATGAAGCGAAAGTTCTTATAATAGTAGTTTAATAATATTAGCGGAAGTAGCTCATTTGGTAGAGCGGTAGCCTTCCAAGCTTCAGGTGGCCGGTTCGAGCCCGGTCTTCCGCTCAAAAAACTTACCTAACGGGAAAGTTGCTTATCAGCCGCCGTAGCTCAGGGGTAGAGCACTTCCTTGGTAGGGAAGGGGTCATGAGTTCGATTCTCATTGGTGGCTCACAAAAAAAGTAGTTGAATTAGCAACTCAGGTTGTGAAGTTCAAAAAATATAAAGTCGCTGGTTTGCAGACTTTAAACGCTGACCAATTTTAAAACAATTATCTAAAAAGTACAAAAATGGCAAAAGAGAACTTTAAGAGGGACAAACCCCACGTAAACGTTGGTACCATTGGTCACGTTGATCACGGTAAAACAACATTAACTGCCGCTATTACCGATATTTTGTCAAAAAAAGGTTTAGCGGAAGCAAAAAAATATGATGAAATTGATGGTGCTCCTGAAGAAAAAGAAAGGGGTATCACAATTAATACAGCTCACGTAGAATACCAAACAGCCAACCGTCACTACGCTCACGTAGATTGTCCAGGTCACGCTGACTATGTGAAGAATATGATTACAGGTGCTGCTCAGATGGACGGTGCTATCCTTGTGGTGGCTGCCACTGATGGTCCAATGCCTCAAACTAAAGAGCACATTCTTTTGGCACGCCAGGTAGGTGTACCTAAAATTGTGGTTTTCATGAATAAAGTTGATTTGGTGGATGACGCTGAATTACTGGAGCTGGTTGAAATGGAAATCCGTGAGTTATTAACTTCTTACGGTTTTGATGGTGATAACACACCAATCATCCAGGGTTCTGCAACTGGCGCTTTAGCTGGTGAAGCACAATGGGTTGCTAAAGTTGACGAATTAATGGAAGCGGTTGATAGCTACATTCCATTACCTCCACGTCCGGTTGATCAACCATTCCTGATGAGTGTTGAGGATGTATTCTCAATCACTGGTCGTGGTACTGTTGCTACAGGCCGTATTGAAAGAGGTAAAATTAAAGTAGGTGAAGCAATGGAAATTGTGGGCTTAATGGAAAAACCATTGGTAACTACATGTACAGGCGTGGAAATGTTTAAAAAATTATTGGACGAAGGAGAAGCTGGCGATAACGCAGGTTTACTACTACGTGGAATTGAGAAAACTCAAATCCGTCGTGGTATGGTACTTTGCAAACCAGGTTCTATCACTCCGCATACCGAATTTAAAGGTGAGGTTTACGTATTGAGCAAAGAAGAGGGTGGCCGTCATACTCCATTCTTCAATAAATACCGTCCTCAGTTCTATTTCCGTACAACTGACGTAACTGGTGAAGTTACTTTAAATGCAGGTACCGAAATGGTGATGCCAGGTGATAACACTAACTTGCAGGTTACACTAATTCAACCAATTGCAATGGAAAAAGGTTTGAAATTTGCGATTCGTGAAGGTGGCCGTACAGTAGGTGCTGGTCAGGTAACTGAAATTTTGAAATAAACTAAAGGCTCTACAGGCTTTTAGCTTTTAGCAAATAAATTTATATTTGCAACATATTCTAAAAGCTGTTTCGGTAAAACGAAATAGCTTTTAGCTTTTATACGGGCATGGTGCAACGGTAGCATACGGGTCTCCAAAACCTTTGATCTGGGTTCGAATCCTAGTGCCCGTGCTGAATATTGTGATATACTGTAATTATATTAATTTATCAGCACAGCATATTACTTTGATAATTAGCACAAAGGCAAATTAGCTAACAGGTAAATTGATTTTTTATGAATAAAATAAGCGCATATTTCCGGGACTCTTATAAGGAGCTGGTTGAAAAAGTAACTTGGCCTGCTTGGGAACAGTTACAGCAATCTACTATGATTGTTTTGGGTGCAACTTTGGTAATTACCCTAATGGTGGGTATTATGGATTTTGCCGCTGGAAACGCATTAAAATTTATTTACTCTTTATTTGCTAAATAATGGAAGAAGTAAAGGCAGTAGCCGAAAAGGAAAGCAAGTGGTATGTATTACGTGTGGTAAGCGGTAAAGAACGCAAGGTAAAAGAATACCTTGATAAAGACGTGGTACGTAACGGCTGGAGTAATATTGTAAAACAGATTTTTTTACCTGTGGAGAAAGTTTATAAAGTTGTGAATGGTAAAAAAGTAATGAGGGAACGTAATTTTTACCCAGGTTATATAATGATTGAAGTGGCTGATGGCAAATTGAATGACGATATGATTCAAACCATGAGCAATGTGAGTAATGTAATGCACTTTTTAACTGATGGTAAAGGGTCAAAGGGTAATATCATTTCATTGCGCAAAGCTGAAGTAAACAAAATGCTGGGCAAGGTTGATGAAATGAGCGACGTTGGTGGAGTTACTATGAGTGAGCCATTTATTATTGGCGAAACTGTAAAAATTATTGACGGGCCATTTAACGACTTTAACGGAGTTATTGAAGAAGTAAACGATGAAAAGAAAAAACTGAAAGTACAGGTAAAGATTTTTGGAAGAGCCACACCGGTAGAATTAAGTTATATGCAGGTAGAAAAAATTTCATAAAATATACAAGCCGCTTAATTGCGGCTTTTTTCATAATTTTAATAACTGATATTTCAAAACTAAACACACACACGGTTATGAAAAAGATTACACTATTTTTTTTAACAATAGTAACAGCGTTTTCATTAACAGCGCAACCACCAAAAGTGCCTGCGAAAAAAGGTACAAATTTTGGAAATAAAACGGCAGCGGCTGGTGCTGTATCTGCAAATGAATTGCCGGCTTTATTGGAAGGAAAACAAAGCGCCGATATAAAAGTAAAGGGTAAAGTAGTGGAAGTTTGTAAAGCGGAGGGTTGCTGGATACGTATGCAAACAGCCAGTGGTTCAATGATGATAAAAATGAAAGATCATGCTTTTTTAGTGCCGCTGGCATTAAATGGCAAAACAATAGTGGCCGAAGGTACTGCTTCAGTTAAGGAAACCTCTATAGAAATGCAAAAGCATTTGTTGGAAGATGCCGGCAAAACTAAAGCTGAAATTGATGCAGTTACAGCCCCTAAAAAAGAAATCATTCTTCAGGCTACAGGTATTTTAGTAGTTAAATAAATATAGCAGTGTACAAAATTAAAAAACCGGCCGCTGCCGGTTTTTGTTTTATATTACCTATTGTAACCATTACATAAATAATTTTAAATCTTTTGAATGAACAAAAAAATATTAATGCTGGCAACAATATTATCGTTAATAATACTGTTGCCATTAGCATCATGGACGGAAGCCGAAAAAAAAAATAAAAGGGAGTTTTACCAACTTAAAATATATCACTATAATACAATGCAACAGGAGCAAATGCTGGATGACTATCTGCAAAATGCTTTGTTGCCGGCCTTGCATAAAAATAACATTAGTAAGGTGGGTGTTTTTAAAGCTGTTGCAAACGATACAGCAACTGATAAAACTGTTTACGTTCTAATGCCATTTAAAAATTTGGATGCTGTAAGTAAAACAGCAGAGAAAATAATAGCTGATGCTGACTACCAAACAACGGGTGCTGCATTTATTAATGCGCATTACAAAACACCCGCTTACTTAAGAGAAGAGTCAATTTTATTAAAGGCATTTTCCTTGGCGCCGCAAATGCAAATCCCTTTTTTAAAAGCTGCAAAAAAAGACAGGGTGTATGAACTGCGCAGTTATGAAAGCCCGAGTGAAAAAATTTTTAAAAATAAAGTACACATGTTTAACGAGGGAGATGAAATAGGGCTTTTTAAACGATTAAACTTTAATGCTGTTTTTTACAGCGAAGTTATAGCCGGCAATAAAATGCCCAACCTGATGTATATGACCAGTTTTGAAAACATGGAAGATCGTAACGCTCATTGGAAAGCTTTTGGAAGTGACACTGCTTGGGTAAAACTCAAAAGCATGCCAGAATATCAAAACAATGTATCGCACATTGATATTACTTTTTTGAGAGGTGTGGCATACAGCGATTTTTAAAATATTTGAGAATACAATACGACCCGAAGGAGGTATAATGCTGCCATTAGAGATAAGTTTACCTTGCTAAACTGCTGGGTAAATATTACAACTTTATATCAGCACAAAATTTAAGCTACAGCTAAAAAAGTTTGAAAATACCTCTCAACTTTAGCCATTTTACACTATCTTTGCCGCCCCAAATAGTTCTTTTCGGAATTTATTGAATTGGGAGCCACAGTAAAATGCTGCGGCGCTATCACCAAAAAAAGTATCACATGGCAAAAGAAATCACCGGCTATGTTAAGCTCCAGTGTAAAGGAGGACAAGCCAATCCAGCACCCCCAATCGGGCCTGCGCTGGGTTCTAAAGGTATCAACATCATGGAGTTCTGTAAGCAGTTTAATGCCAGAACCCAAGACAAACAAGGGAAAGTACTTCCCGTATTAATCACCGTTTTTGCTGATAAGTCTTTTGAGTTTATCATTAAAACTCCTCCTGCTGCTGTACAGCTTTTAGAAGCTGCCAAAATTCAAAGCGGCAGTAAAGAGCCTAACCGCCAGAAAGTTGGTAAAGTAACATGGGCACAGGTTGAAGCTATTGCACAAGATAAAATGGCCGATCTTAATGCTTTTACTTTAAACAGCGCTATGAGCATGGTTGCCGGTACTGCACGCAGTATGGGTTTAACTGTTGATGGTAAAGCTCCCTGGGAAAATTAATTATCAACCTTAAATAACAAAGACAATGATTACTAAAAAAAGAAAAGTTGCCAATACTAAGGTTGATGCTAATAAAGCTTATTCTTTAAAAGAAGCTTCAACCCTTGTAAAGGAAGTAAATACAACAAAATTCGACAGCTCTGTTGATCTGCATATTAAATTAGGTGTTGACCCTAAAAAAGCTGATCAGGCCATTCGTGGTACGGTAAGCCTGCCACACGGTACAGGTAAAACAAAAAAAGTACTGGTATTATGTACACCCGATAAAGAAGCTGAAGCAAAAGCTGCAGGTGCTGATTTTGTGGGTTTAGATGAATTCATTACCAAAATTGAAGGTGGCTGGACAGATATTGATGTTATTGTTGCCACTCCATCTGTAATGCCTAAAATTGGTAAACTGGGTAAAGTATTAGGTCCACGTAACCTAATGCCCAACCCTAAAACTGGTACAGTTACTAATGATGTAACAGGCGCTATCAATGATTTAAAAGGCGGTAAAATTGCATTTAAGGTAGACAAAGTGGGTATCATCCATGCATCTATTGGCCGTGTAAGCTTTGCACCTGAAAAAATTGCTGAAAACAGCCAGGAATTAATTAATGCTATCATTAAATTAAAACCTTCTTCATCAAAAGGCACTTACTTAAGAGGTGTTAGCATGGCCAGCACTATGAGCCCCGGTATTGCAATTGACACTAAATCTGTTCAAAACTAAAGCCCCTCCTAACCTCCCCGGTGGGGAGGAATTACCGGAGCGGATAAAAAAATATTTGTTATGACAAAACAGGAAAAAAACGAAGTGATTGAAGCTCTTAAAGAGAAATTCAGTCAGTACAATAATTTCTACATCACCGATACAGAAAGCTTATCTGTTGCACAGGTAACTAAGCTGCGCAGTGTATGCTTTAACAAGCAGGTAGAAATGAAAGTTGCTAAAAACACTTTAATTAAAAAAGCACTGGAAAGCCTTGATGCTGAAAAGTATGCAGGCGTTTACGATTCTCTGCATAAAGTAACTGCTTTATTGTTTAGTGAAAACCCGAAAGAACCAGCTGTTATTATAAGCACTTTCCGTACAGAAAGCAAAGGAGAAAAACCAGTACTTAAAGCAGCATTTATTAATGGAGATGTTTTTGTTGGAGATAACCAACTGAAAGCATTAACAAAAATCAAAACCAAAAATGAGCTTATTGGCGAAGTTATTGGTTTACTGCAGTCTCCAATACAACGTGTTATTGGTGCTTTGCAAAACAGGCCAGAAGCTGCTGTTGAAGCTACGCCTGCAGAAGCGTAATTTTTTTCCATTATGGAACAAAAATATTAATGCCCATAGCCTGATGGCATAAAACGTAAAGGCAAAACAATTTTTTTAAAACTCCGCCGGAGTCAAAAGCAATGAAGGCGGAAAAAATTTAATCATTATGGCAGACGTAAAAGTATTAGCTGAATCATTAGTAAGCTTAACAGTTAAAGAAGTTCAGGAATTAGCTGAATTCTTAAAATCAGAATATGGTATTGAACCAGCTGCTGCCGCAGTTGTAGTAAGCGACGGTGGTGGTGGTGCTGCTGCTGTTGAAGAGAAAACATCTTTTAATGTTATCTTAAAAAGCGGTGGTGCTAACAAATTAGCGGTTGTAAAAATCGTTAAAGAATTAACAGGTTTAGGGCTTAAAGAAGCTAAAGATTTAGTGGACGGTGCTCCAAAACCAGTTAAAGAAGGTGTTGACAAAGTAACTGCAGATGACCTGAAAGCTAAATTAACTGAAGCTGGTGCTGAGGTTGAAATTGCTTAATTAAAACTGAATAAAAAGAAAGCCCTCCATTTTTGGAGGGCTTTCTTTTTTGTGTTAATGGCATTATAGTCCATTTTTGTAATTTACCCCCTGTTTTATCTTGGCAGCAGCAGGCTGGCAGTACACAATATAAACACCACCAGTGCTGCGCCGGGCTACACCACCAGCACCAATGCCACCCTGGGCACCATAACAAAAATGCAGTACCTTAGGGGCAACAAGCTCTTTGAGTTAAGCAACCATTTAGGCAATGTACTGGTTACCATTAGCGACCGTAAAACCCCTGTTGATGCAGGCACCTACACCTATAGCAGCCGCACACAAACCTACACCTATGTAAATGCCACTTTAGATGGCAACATAGATTACTTTAGTGCAGTGGTGGTTACGGCAAATGATTATTATCCCTTTGGTATGGAACTACCCGGGAGAACCTATACTTCTACAAATCAATACCGTTATGGCTATCAGGGTTCTGAAAAAGATAGAGAACTCAATACAAATACATATACA
>JAGVCC010000380.1 GCA_020059395.1 Chitinophagales bacterium
ATCCAAACCAGAATCTCTCATATTCAAACCCTGATTAAGGCCTTGTGCGCCGCAACCCACAATAACAATTTTTTTACCTTTTAAAACATTTACACCATCCGCAAATTCGCTGCGGTTCATAAATTCACATACACCTAATTGATTCAACTGCTCCCGCAGTGGTAATGAATTGAAATAGTTTGCCATTTTTCAAGTTTAAAGTCAAAAAGCAAAAGTCAAAATGAGCTTAAGCAATTGACGGGTTTATTTTTTATTTTACTTTATTAATAGTCATCATTCATTTTTAAGTTTTGAATTTTGACTTTTTATCACATACTAAACACTTCTTCATTCTTATCCAGAAATTCATTTTCTGTTACATCTGCCCCCGGCTCCCTATATTCAAACTCTTTTAGTTTATTATGAAAACCGTCGCTGTCTTTAATAATTGCCACCCTTGCACTGCGTACAAATTCTATCAGGCCATAAGGTTCCAGCACTTTTATAAAATTATCTGTCTCAGCCCGCTGGCCGCTTACTTCAAAAACGGTATAGTCTTTACGTATTACCACCGCCTTTGCGCCATGCTGGCTTAACAGGCGCTCCACTTTTACCTCCTCCGCAATTATTTCTGTAGGTACTTTGTACAATGCCAGCTCCTGCCAAATTATTTCTTCGTTAGTATTATAATATGCTTTTAAAACTTCCACCTGTTTTTCAATCTGGCGGCACAGTTTTTTTACCACATCTTCTGTTTCGTTAATTACAATAGTAAAGCGGTGTACACTTTCCACTTCACTTGGCGATGTATTCAAACTCTCTACATTAATTTTTCTTCTTGAAAAAATAATGGCAATGCGGTTTAGTAAACCAATTTGGTTTTCGGTATAAACTGTTATAGTGTATTCTTGTTTTCCATACCCCCCCGCCCCTAAAGGGGAGCCAGCAGAGGTATTATTATTTTTTGCACTTGTCATATTACGCAATTAATGTTCATTAAATTTTTTTAGTTGAAGAGTGATTGTTTTTCTTTTTTCTTAAAAAAATAAAAACAACAAACTACTGTTGCCACCGAAGTATATAAAAGTGATGCTGCTGACTCTATAATTTTCTTCATCTTCAACTAAAAAAGATTTTCAAATTTATTATAATTTTAAAACCAAGTTCCCCTTTAGGGGACAGGGGTTTTATATCTCTTCCTTACTCAGTACTATTTCCGCCACACCTCTGCCCTGCGGCACCATAGGAAACACATTGTTTTCTTTACCCACCATTATTTCCAGTAAATAACTGCCGTTATGATTGAGCATTGTTTGTAATGCACCTTTTAATTTACTGCGGTCGTCCACTCTTTGTCCATCAATGTAATAACCTTTTGCCACTGCTACAAAATCGGGGCTGGTTATATCAACAAAAGAATAACGCTTTTCATGAAACAACTCCTGCCACTGGCGCACCATACCCAAAAACTGGTTGTTAAGAATAATAATTTTTACATTGGGTTTAAACTGCATAATGGTGCCCAATTCCTGTATGGTCATTTGAATGCCACCATCACCTGCAATTGCAATAGTTGTACGGCTTGGGTCTCCATACGCAGCCCCAATTGCTGTAGGCAATGCAAAACCCATTGTGCCTAATCCACCACTGGTGATGTTACTTTTACTCTGCATCATTTTTGCATAGCGGCAAGCCACCATCTGGTGTTGACCAACATCTGTTACAATAATGGCATTGCCTTCCGTTAATTCATTCAAAGCTTTTATTACTTCTCCCATTGACAATATTTCATCAACAGGGTTCATTTCTTTTTCTATACAGGTTACCTGTTCTTTAGCAGCACAATCGGCAAAACGCTTTAACCATACAGGATATGTTTTTGGGCTAACCAATGCCGTTAGCATGGGCAATGTTTCTTTACAATCGCCCCAAACTGGTACGGTAGTTTTTACATTTTTATCAATTTCGGACGGGTCAATATCTAAATGAATAATTTTTGCCTGCTTCGCATACTTATCAAGTCGGCCGGTTACACGGTCATCAAAACGCATTCCCACAGCAATCAACACATCGCATTCGTTGGTTAATAAATTGGGGCCGTAGTTGCCGTGCATACCCAGCATACCCACACCCAAAGGATGGTCTGTTGGTATGGCACTCATGCCCATAATCGTCCATGCAGATGGAATACCTGCTTTTTCTATAAATGCTTTAAATTCTTTTTCGGCTTTGCCCAATATTACGCCCTGGCCAAAAATTATAAAAGGCCGCTCTGCTTCGTTAATTAATTTTGCTGCTGCTTCTACATAATTTTTACGCACAATGGGTGCAGGGCGGTAGCTGCGTATGTGTTCGCATTTTTTATAGCCTTCGTAATCGAATTTTTGCAGTTGTGCATTTTTGGTAATGTCAATTAATACAGGACCAGGCCTGCCGCTGCCGGCAATGTAAAATGCTTTGGCCAATACTGCAGGTATTTCTGTTGCATCTGTTACCTGATAATTCCATTTGGTAACCGGTGTGGTAATATTTATCACATCTGTTTCCTGAAACGCATCGGTACCTAACAAATGTGCAAACACCTGACCTGTTACACAAACCAGCGGTGTGGAATCAATCATAGCATCAGCCAAACCAGTAACAAGATTAGTTGCACCGGGGCCGCTTGTTGCAAACACAACACCTGTTTTACCACTTGCACGGGCAAAGCCCTGTGCGGCGTGTATGGCGCCCTGTTCGTGGCGTACTAAAATATGCTGCAGCCTGTCGTTATAATCATACAGTGCATCATAAATGGGCATGATGGCCCCACCAGGGTACCCGAATATGGTTGTTACGCCTTCCTGTATAAAAGCATCTAAAACAGCTTCGCTGCCAGAAATAGCGGCCCCCTCCAAACCTCCCCCTTTTGGGGAGCCTTTCGAAGTCTCTTTAGTTACAGGTTCTTTTATTTTTTCGAGAGTTTCCATCTCTTATTTTTTAATTTTTTTTAAACAATATAATGTTCCAAATTCCTCCCTCCGGAGAAGTTAGAAGGCGCTATGTTTCGTCTGTTACACAACCTTCGCTTGCATCTTTAACAAGCCTTGCATATTTATACAATACACCACTGGTTACTTTTAATGCAGGTTGTTTCCAGTTTTTCTTTCTTTCAGCAATTACTTCGTCAGCCACTTTCAGGTTAATTTTATTAGTTGTTGCATCCAGTTCAATAATATCATCATCATGCACAAACGCAATCAACCCACCCTCAAAAGCTTCAGGAGTAATGTGGCCGACGACAAAACCATGAGAACCACCACTAAACCTTCCATCTGTTATCAATGCCACATCTTTACCCAAACCAGCGCCTGTAATTGCGGAAGTTGGTTTCAGCATTTCGGGCATGCCCGGCGCACCTTTAGGGCCTTCGTATCTTATCACGACTACATCACCCTTTTTAACACGACCGTTTGCAATGCCTGCCACTAAATCTTTTTCGCCATCAAACACTCTTGCCGGGCCTTCAAAACGTTCACCTTCTTTACCACTAATTTTTGCCACACTTCCTTTTTCTGCCAGGTTGCCGTACAGTATTTGTAAGTGGCCGGTTGCTTTTAAAGGCTTTTCCAGCGGATAAAAAATATCCTGTGTATCAAAATTGATGGGTGCGATGTCTTTTAAATTTTCTGCTATGGTTTTACCTGTTACAGTTAAGCAATCACCATGCAGCAAACCTTCATTCAACAAATATTTCATTACTGCAGGTATACCGCCATGCTGGTGCAGTTCCTGCATTAAATATTTTCCGCTTGGTTTAAAATCTGCCAACACCGGTGTAACATCACTTACTTTTTGAAAATCATCAATCGTTACATCTACATTTACACTTTTTGCCATTGCCACTAAATGCAATACCGCATTGGTACTGCCGCCTAACACCATAATAACTTTAATAGCATTTTCAAATGCTTTCTTCGTCATTATGTCCCGTGGCTTAATATCTTTTTCGAGCAATACTTTAATTGCTTTACCGGCATTTAAACACTCATTCTTTTTTTCATCGCTAATGGCAGGGTTGCTTGATGAATACGGCAAACTCATACCCAATGCTTCAATAGCACTTGCCATTGTATTTGCTGTGTACATACCACCACATGCACCAGCGCCGGGGCAACTGTGCTTTACCACTTCTTTAAAATCTTCAGGCGTAATATTTCCTGCTAATTTTTTTCCCAATGCCTCAAAAGCAGAAATTATATTCAGCTCTTCACCCTTATGATGGCCGGGAGCAATAGTACCGCCATAAACCATTATAGATGGACGGTTTAATCTTCCCATTGCCATAATTGCGCCGGGCATATTTTTATCGCAACCGGGCAATGCAATCAATCCATCATAATAAAAACCGCCACAAACACTTTCAATACTGTCGGCAATTAAGTCACGGCTTACCAAACTGTACCGCATGCCATCGGTACCATTACTAATACCGTCACTAATACCAATGGTGTTA
>JAGVCC010000356.1 GCA_020059395.1 Chitinophagales bacterium
ATTTTACCACTGCGTGGCAATTTTGCACCTGTTGCGTACTGTTATTAATTACCGGGCTCAGGTATGGCACATCAAGCCCAAGCCCACGTATAATAAGCAAGCATGCCATTACAGCCACCATAAATGGATAAGCCCGTCTTATTTTTTGGCGTACAGCAATGCCTATATAATTACCAAAAAATGCAAGGCTCCACATTACCGGCAATGTACCTGCACCAAAAAAAATCATAAACAACATTGCATTACCGGTACTGCCGGTTGCTGTAGCTGCTGCCGCTGCCATATAAACCATACCGCAAGGCAACAAACCATTAAGCAATCCTATTATAAATAATGAGTGAAATCCTTTCTTTGAAAACAATTTTACTATACTGCTGCGTAAATACTGTAATGCTTTTGCAACCACACCTTCATTTTGTGCTGCGGCATTAAATTTTTTAGGCAGTACAACAAACACAATTATTGCCAAACCAAGTACTACAGATAACCATTGCTGCATACCAAATACAGATGCTGTTTTTCCAACTGCACCAAACAGCAGCCCAAACAATGCATAGGTTACTATACGACCGGCATTATAAACAAATGCACCTGTAAACTTTACCCATAAACTGTTACTGCTTAACGGCAGTGACAGAGCCAGCGGGCCGCACATACCTACGCAATGAAAGCTGCCAAGCATCCCCATTATCATTGCTGCGGTTACTAACTCTATCATACAACTGTGTTATAAAAAAATTATTTCTTCATAATAATAAGCTGTGCCACTTACTTTCCATATAACAAACAGCCGGTGGCTGCCCTTATTGTTTTGTGGCAATGCAAGCACTGCTGTATTGCCTGTTGCTGTAAACTGTTTTACCACATCTTTGGTTTTATCTGCCGCATAATACAAGCGCAGCTCACCTTCTATTTTTTTTCCTTCAAAATCCTTTGGAAAATTTACCTGCAGACTGTTATTAGTTACAACACATTTTACTGTACCACTTAACGCCGCAGTGCGTTTAACAGCATCTATCTGCTGCTGAAACTGCAGCTCTTTGCCATAATAATCATCCGTTACCAAATCAAATTTTTCGTTTGATGAACGAAAAACCATAAACAAAATGCCGGCAACAAACACACTGTACACAATAACTATTCTATATCCCCAGCTCATAATTAAATATTTTATCAGTTATAAATTTCAGGACCAATAAATTTGGCTGTAATGGTTTTTAGCTTCTTCCCATTTTCATACAGCCCAATTTGCAGTTCAGTTTTCCAGCTTTTTACTTCGCTGCGATTTAGTTTTACAAAAAACTGCAGGTTACTGTAGTTTTCTTTTTTTACCAGCAGTGTATTACTGCCAACATATTCAATATCACCTTTTATATTTTCAAGCTGCAGTGTAAAGGGTATGTCTTTATGCGTTTTGTTTACCAGCTTCAGGTTATACAGATTGCTTATTCTGCCATCGGGATGCGATGTGTATGCCATTCCTGCCGTACGCATCAGCCTTGCATCTAAATCTGTACGGCTGGCAAGTAAAAAAATCAGCAGGCCTATCAGCAACAGCAGTACTCCGGTATAAGCTTTTATACGTGTTGTAAATTTTAATTTTTCGCCTTTGGTAATACTGTTTTCTGATGCATAGCGTATTAATCCTTTTGGCTTTTGCACACTTTCCATTATTGCATCGCATGCATCAATACAGGCTGTACAGTTAACACACTCCAGTTGTGTACCGTTTCTTATATCGATGCCTGTTGGGCATACTCTTACACAGGCTACACAATCAATACAATCACCCTGTGGGGGCATTACGGCTGCAAATTTTGCTGCTATGTCTTTACAACCTCCGCTGCCATCACAATCTTTACAGGCACATGCATCCGTTTCTTCTTTTTCAGTTACAGGCTTTGTTTTTGCCAGTTTACCCCGTGGCTCTCCTCTCCTTCTGTCGTACGCCACCACAATAGAATTTTTATCAAGCATTACACCCTGCAACCTTCCATAAGGGCAAACCACAATGCAGGCCTGCTCTCTAAACCACCAGTACACAAAAAAGTAAACCGTTGTAAAAATAAGGAGCGCCACCAACGTGCCAATATTTGCTGCCGGGTGTGTAACATACCCCAGCAAACTATCCATACTTATAAGGTATGCTAAAAAGAAATTGGCAATTACAAACGACAATCCGAAGAATGCAATAAACTTCAGTAGCCGTTTAGTTATTTTTTTGCCGTTCCAGGGCATGGCTTTCAGTTGCTTTTGCTGTGCGGCGTCTCCGTCAATCCAGTACTCAATTTTACGAAAAACCATTTCCATAAAAATTGTTTGCGGACATGCCCAGCCACAAAACACCCTGCCAAATACTACAGTAAACACAATTACAAAAACAACAAACGTAAGCATGCCAATACCAAAAATGAAAAAATCCTGCGGCCAAAACACCATACCAAAAATGATGAACTTTCTTTCAAGCACATTCAGCATAAAAAGCGGTGCATCCTTTACTTTAATAAAAGGCAGCGTAAAAAATACAACTAAGTAAAAAATACTGAACAGGGTACGGCGGTTATATAATTTGCCTTTGGGTTTTTTAGGATTAATAAAATTCCGCTTTCCGTCTTGTGTTATAGTCGCAACAGAGTCACGGTAGGTTCCCTTTTTGTCTTGTATAATAGTTTCTTCCATAAAATAACTTTACCAGATCAGTTTATTTTTTACCGGCCCGTACTTTTGCAGTATCAACAAGCATTACAGCTGCGCTGTCTTTAACAGGCACCGCAGTTTCAGTATACAAATCTCCCTGTGGTTGTTTTGCGTTTGGCGGATTGGTACCATGCAGTGTTTTTATATAACTGGCCAGGTAACTCATTTCCTTTGGAGAATATACTGTTGCCCATGCCTGCATCCCTTTATCAGCATAACCATTTTTTATTGACAGGTAAATATCATTTAAAGAGCCTTTGTGAATCCAATAATCGTCAGTCAGGTTTGGCCCGGCACCACCCTCACCAGCTCCCCCGTGGCAAGCTTTACATTTTTCATCAAAAAATGTTTTAGCAGCAGCAATACCCGCAGCATCAGCCATTGGTACATTCGCTTCATCAATTTTATCTTTATTCTGTGCTTCGTATGCTTCTTTCTCAACTTTAGCTTTATCCATTTCTGCATTATACTCCTGCAATGGATTTTTGCCAGATGCAAAAACATGAAAGTGTGCCAGATAAATAACCCCCACCACTATGGTAATATAAAAACCATACTTCCACCATGGCGGTAAAGAGTTATCCAGTTCCTTTATACCGTCATAATCATGATCCAGCAAAACATCTGATTCTTTTTCCACAGGCACCGCTTTGGTGAATAATTTTTTATCCATATTATTCCACCACTCTTTAAGTGCATTGGTTTTTACAACAGCAGGTTTTGCAGGAGTAAGCTCTCTGTAAAGGTTGCGTATAGAAAGTGCTAAAAACAGAATAGCGGCAATTTCTGTACCCAGTACTGCTACAAAAAAATAAAAAGTGTTTGCACTAAGGCCTCCATAGTTGGTGGGTGCTGTTACTGCATTTACGCCGGCATCCTGTGCACTGGCACTAAATGCCATTACTAAAAAAACTACGGTTAAAATTGCTGATGAACTTTTGCCGGCTTCTTTACTTTTGTTTAACAGCTGGCGGCCTAATAACACCAGCACCTGGCCAAGCCCCCATATTACAAACACTAATACAACAGCAACTACTGAAAGTAATACCGCCGTCATATTATACCCGCCTTCGGCAGTTTTTGCACCCGTATTATTATTTTGGGCAAACAGCGTGCTGCATAACAGCAACAGCACAGGCAACAAAACTTTTTTACTATTGAGAATTCTAAAAAACATACGATATAATTTATAAGGTTGAGTTAGTATTGGCTTCGTTCAGCGGCAGGTTTGCCATTTCCGAAACATCATCTTTACGCATTTTTTTTACCCATACAAGCAGTACAATAAAAAACACTAAAAAAATAAACAGTGATATAATCGGGTATATCTCTATGCTGTTAATAGTTTCGGCATATTGTTTTATAAACTTGAACATGTTTGTTATTTTATTGGTTTACTACTGGTGTTTTGTTATTACTTATGTCTGTACCCAGGCGCTGCATGTAAGCTATTAGTGCAATCACTTCTTTTTTGGGTGATACACGTATGCTGTCACTTAAAAGATTACCTGTAATTTTTTGCGACTGTGTTACCAAATCTGCCACGGCTTCTTTTTCATACCCTTTTTCATAAGGCACACCCAGTGTACGCATAGCATTAATTTTTGCTTCTGTAGTGGTAACATCAAGGTCATCTGTAAGTAAATGAAGGTATGGCGGCATTATTGAGCCTTCGCTCATTGATGATGGCTCCCGAAAATGACGGAAATGCCAGCCATCAGATTTTTTTAAATTACCTGCGCCTTCTCTTGCCAAATCGGGCCCGGTACGTTTACTGCCCCACTGAAAAGGATGATCATAAACAAATTCACCGGCTTTAGAATATTCTCCGTACCGTTCTGTTTCACTGCGGAAAGGGCGTATCATTTGAGAGTGGCATACATAACAGCCTTCACGTATGTAAATATCACGGCCATGTAATTCAAGCGGTGTGTAAGGTTTTACACTGCTTATTGTAGGCACATTAGATTTTATTAAGAAGGTGGGCACCATTTCAATAATACCGCCAATTAAAATAACCACCAGGCTTATTATAAGCATTCGTACAGGCTTTCTTTCTATAACCCTGTGCCAGTGCTCGCCGCTGTGCTTTACATATTCTTTTTGTAATGGTGCTGCTTCGGCTTCTTCGTTGGCAACTAATTTAGCAGCCCTTACAGTTTTAATAATGTTATATACCATTAGCAGCACACCTGCCAAATACAAAGTGCCACCTAAAGAACGCATTGCATAAAAAGGTTTAAGGTAAGTAACAGTATACAGGAAAGAATATTTTAATTGCCCTGCTTCTGTAAACTCCTTCCACATTTCACTTTGAGTAAAGCCTGCCCAGTACATAGGTATTGCCCAAAACAACATACCCAGTGTACCCAGCCAAAAGTGGCGGTTGGCCATTTTTTTAGAGTACAATTGTGTGTTAAATATTTTAGGAATCATCCAGTAAATAATACCAAACGTAAGCATACCATTCCAGCCCAAAGCACCAATATGTACATGCGCCACAATCCAGTCAGTAAAGTGGGCTACTGCATTTATATTTTTTAAAGAAAGTAAAGGCCCTTCAAATGTTGCCATACCATAAGAGGTAACAGCCACCACCATAAATTTTAAAATCACATCATCCCTTACCCTGTCCCATGCGCCACGCAGTGTAAGCAACCCATTAATCATACCGCCCCAGCTTGGGAAGATGAGCATAAAAGAAAAAACAATACCCAATGATTGTGCCCAGTTAGGCAATGCAGTATATAACAAATGGTGTGGTCCTGCCCATATGTACAAAAAAATTAACGACCAGAAGTGAATGATAGAAAGCCTGTAGGAATACACGGGCCTGTTAGCCGCCTTAGGCATAAAATAATACATTAAACCCAGATAAGGTGTTGTTAAAAAAAATGCCACCGCATTATGCCCGTACCACCATTGCACCAATGCATCCTGCACACCAGCATACCAGCTGTAGCTTTTAAATAAACTTATGGGCAGCTCAAATGAATTTACAATATGCAATACCGCTACGGTAACAAATGTGGCTATGTAAAACCAAATGGCTACATACAAATGTTTTTCCCGGCGTTTTAAAATAGTGCCAAACATGTTCCAGCCAAACACCACCCAAATAAGTGCAATGGCAATATCAATTGGCCACTCCAGCTCTGCATACTCTTTACCTGTGGTAAGCCCCAGCGGAAGTGTAATTGCCGCAGCAACAATTATTGCCTGCCAGCCCCAAAAATGTATCTGGCTAAGCACATCACTAAACATACGTGCCTTACACAGGCGCTGCAGCGAATAATATACACCCATAAAAATACCATTGCCTACAAAGGCAAAAATTACTGCGTTGGTATGCAATGGACGTAAGCGGCCAAAACTGCCGTACTGTGTAATGTTAAGCGATGGAAATACTAATTGCAATGCCACCCATAAACCGGCCAGCATACCTACTGCTCCCCAAAGAATGGTGGCATAGGCAAAGTTTTTTACTATCCTGTTGTCGTAATAAAATTTCTCTAACTGCATGTTATGTCTGTTTGGTTTTATTTAGTAGTTGTATCTGTCTTTTTTGCATCATCAAAAAGCATACGAATGGATGGAGTGTAATCATCATCATACTGTCCGCTCTTTACACTCCACAAAAAGGCCGCTAAAAAACTGCCTGCCACCAGTATGCTTATGCCGATTAAAATAAAGAATGCACTCATATTTAAAATGTTATTTCAAAAGTAGCCGCAGGCACATGACTTTATGATGACACTCATCAAAGCCATTTATGATTTTAATCAGTTTTTTAAAGATTTTTAAACCGGGCACTAATTGAAGAGAGGAGTGTTACCAGCAATACAATGCTGATACTGCTTGCCGGCATTAAAACGGCTGCCACCACAGGAGAGAGAATGCCCTGTACCGCAAATGATAACCCAACTATATTATATAAAATTGACAGTACAAAACTTGCTGTTACAATTTTTTTACCCGAGCGGGCAAAGGCTAAAAATTTATCAAGCAAAAAAACTTTGCTGCCATCCAGTATTGCATCACTTGCGGGAGAAAACTGTGCTGTATTATCGCTAACCGCCACACCGGCATTGGCCTGCATTAAAGCGCCGGCATCATTAAGCCCGTCTCCCGCCATTAAAACTTTTTGTCCATTTTGCTGCAGTGCATTTATAAAATCAAGCTTTTGCTGTGGCGATTGATTAAAATGCAAACTGGTACTGCTTCCAAATATTTTTGACAGTGTTTCCTTCTCCATTTCATTATCGCCGGAAAGCAGGTACAGTCTATATCCCTTGTTGTGCAAACTGGTTACCAACTCAGTTACGCCTTCTCTGTATTGATTACTTATTATAAACCGGCCCTTGTATACATCATTCAGCATTACATGTACAGCTGTGTTTGTATCCTGTAATTCAAAAACACTTTTATCTGCATTTATAAAAGAAGCCGACCCCATTTTAATTTTCACATTATCGGCAACTGCATACAATCCTTTGCCGGCATATTCTTTAAAAATTGTAACAAGTGGTTTTGCACCAGGCTGCACCTGAAACTCCCTGGCAATACTTTTACTTAGCGGATGCGAAGACTGCTTTACGGCAGTTTTTATCAGCTGCATTTCATGCAAAGAAAGTGGTGCTCCTTCGTAATTAACTTGTGAAGTATTATTATGAGTAATGGTACCGGTTTTATCAAAAACAACAGTATTAATACCAGCCATTGTTTCTATTACAGCAGCATTTTTTAAATACATTTTATTTTTGCCAAACAGCCGCAGAATATTGCCATAAGTAAATGTTGCAGATAACAGCAGCGAACAGGGGCAGGCAACAATTAATACGGATGATACAGCGGGTAAAATTTTAGCAGCATCCACAAAAGCCCAGTAAACAAAAGTTATAGCTGCAATACTAAACAATGAGAGTGTAAAATAACGGCTCCACGGATGTACGAATGA
>JAGVCC010000410.1 GCA_020059395.1 Chitinophagales bacterium
AAAAATCAGGAATTTATTTTTGTAAGTGAAAAAGACGGCTGGCGCCATATTTACAAAATAAGCCGTGATGGTAAAACAGAAACATTGTTAACCAAAGGCAATTATGATATTGGAAGTATTAAATGTATTGATGAAGCAGGCAACTATATTTATTTTACAGCATCACCCTACAATGCCACACAAATGTATTTATACCGGGTGCGTATTGATAATAAGAAAGGTAAAGACGAACCAGAGCTGGTTAGCGATGCAAGCCTTAAGGGTACGCACAATTATACAATTTCTCCAAACGGAAAATTTGCTATGCACAGTTTTTCCAGTCACAAAATACCCAATGTACGTGAGTGGATAAGCCTGCCTGATAATAAACCATTGAGTGCTGCTAAATCTATTGCTGCTACTATAAAAATAGATAATAATAACGATGTGGAGTATGTGCAGATAACCACAGAAGATAATGTAACATTAGATGCATGGATTAACAAGCCTGCAAACTTTGATGCTTCAAAAAAATATCCCGTTGTACTTTATGTGTATGGCGAGCCTGCGGCGGCTACCATCAGTGATGTAAACGGTGGGCATGATAATTTTTTATACAAAGGAGATATGAGAGCAGATGGTTACATACAAGTGGCAATAGATAACCGGGGTACTCCGGTTTTAAAAAGTGCTAAATGGCGTAAATCTATTTACCGTAAAATTGGGGTTATTAATATAAGAGATATGGCAATGGGCATGAAAAAACTGCTGGCAGATAAATCTTACTTTGATAAAGACCGTGTGGCCGTTTGGGGCTGGAGCGGTGGTGGTTCATCCACACTGCATTTAATGTTTCAATATCCTGATATTTTTAAAACAGGCATTTCAATTGCGGCAGTTGGAAATCAGTTAAACTACGATAATATTTACCAGGAGCGTTACATGGGCCTGCCACAGGAGAATAAAGATGATTTTATTAAAGGCTCACCTATTTCTCATGTAAAGGGCCTGCAGGGAAACTTATTGTACATACATGGTACCGGAGATGATAATGTGCATTACGACAACGCCGAGCAGTTGCTGAATGAATTGATAAAACATAACAAGCAGTTTCAGTTTATGCCTTACCCCAATCGCACCCACAGCATTAGCGAGGGAGAAGGTACATGGGAGCATTTAACCACACTGTATACAAATTATTTGAAGCAGCATTGTGCACCCGGTGCAAGATAATTTTATAGCATAGAACGGTTTGCAAAGGAGTATTTTCAGTGTAATACCAAAAGAAGGTGAATAATTTTAAGGCATTTTTTTTAAAATGCCTTATTTTTTTTCTATATTCAAAGCCTAAAACGATTTTGCTATGATAAAATTTAATGAAATTAAAGTTGGTGATTACCTTATTGCTGATAACGACGGCGATAAAAAACAGGGTGAAGTAACTAATTTAAATGCAAGTGAAAAACAGGTTTGTGTAGATACCGGTGCACAGGAATTTTGGTACGAAACAGAACAACTAAATGCCATTGCCCTGGATGAAGAGCAACTGCTGCGGTTAAAATTTACCAAGCAGGAAAACGATGACGGCAGTGTAAAGTATATGAAAGGAGCATTTAGAATGCTGTTGCCACACAAAGGCGATTTTTCTAAATTTGAAATTTGGTACCGGGATGAAAAAAGGCAGGTGATGCAACCGATACAGCTGCACCAGTTACAAAATCACTTTTACGATATGACGAAAGTGCATTTGAATAATGAAGCGATGTGATTTTATGTCAAAAAAATAAAGCAGCCATTTACGGCTGCTTTATTTTTTTTATTTGGTTTCTTTTATCAAGTAAACAGAGCATGGTTTATGCAAAATGTTTTAATCGTTATTGAATACTTTGTATTTAAGCGATATACTTAATAATGGATGACTTTTGTATGAGTTATACACATTGCTGCTTGCAAAGCCATTTGCCAGCGTAACGCCATACCTGTAACCTGCGCCTGCACGTATACCAAACTTTTTTGTAAAATAATATGAAACACCTGCTCCGCCTTCAAGCCCTAAAAATGCAGCTGTGCTGTTTACTTCGGGGTCTGGGTAAATGCTGTTTCCTTTTTCGTCAACAGGGTTTTTAGCGCCAAAGTCATACGCAATAGCTAATGCAAGCCGTAAGTAAGGAACCAGCTTTTCATTTTCTGCATCAGCTTTAACAAAGCGGTATTGTGCGCCATATTTTACTGCAAATGCGTTACCTCTGTCTGCAATTACTTTTCCTGTAACATCTGTTCCCAACACAGGGTCTCTGTAAACGGCAGTGTATGTAAATTTACTTTTTAACATAAACTCCAAATCTGAGTAGTAAGATAATTTCTTATCAGCTTCAATAGAATTGCTATAATAAATAGATAATGGGGCACTTCCTTGCTTGTTAGCAAAAAGAGAGTTAACAACACCTAATTCATACACACGGCCATCTTTAGTAAAAAAACTTGCTTTTTTATACTGGCTGAAAGCTGCAGATGAAAAAAGCATAATACAAACGGATACAAATAATTTTTTCATAGATTTTTTTTATTGATTTAGTCTTTAACTTTTTTTGCAAAGCGAATGCCTGCATTTATATAAGGGTGGTTGGGTGCAAGATGAAAATTTGTTTCTTTTTCACTTTTGTCTGGTCCAAGCATTAACCTGTAGCCTGCAGCGCAGAAAAAGGTTGATTTCTCAGAAATTCTGTAGGCATATCCTAATCCTAAATCAGCACCAAAAGCTCCTGATAAATCATAAGGTGTTTTTAAAAGGCTGCCGGTTGAAGGGGATTCAGTTTGGTAACCGAGTTTGGCCTGTCTTGCCAGAAGCGAAAAATGCAGCCCGGCTTTTATATATGGAATGCCTTTTACATCATCATCCTGATTGTTGCCAAGGTAATAGCACCAGTTATATCTTATGTTAAACATGGAGCTTGTTCTGCCCGAAACTGCAATTGCAGGTTGCCCAGCTCTGGTATCAGGCGATGTGTATTTGTAGTTGCTTTTTAACACAAACTCATAATCCCACCAGTGCCAAATATGGTTTTTTCCCCTGTCTCTGCCAGAAACAAAACCTACAACAGGTGCTGCAGAAACACCCTTGCCGTAAATATGTGTACCAGCATTAAAGCCGTAAAATTTGCTGTTTCGTAAAAAGAAACTTGCCTTTTTATATTGTGCATTAAGGTTTGTGAAAACTGTTAATGCAAGTAATAGTGTACAGATGATTTTTTTCATTTCTATTTAACTGGTTTTAATAAAATATTTTTAAACGAGGTATTAAATGCTGCATCCACAAACGCCAGCATATCATTCCATTTAGTTTTAGAAAAAGTAGCCTGTTTGTAAATTTTACGTACTTCAATTGTAGCAATGCCATTTGCCTGCGAGGCCGTGCAACCGTAAGTGCCAATTTCATTGTTGATGCTGGCAGCCAGTTCTGGCAGGCCTTCTAAAGTGTAGCCGGCGGGTACAGTAAAATTTATTTTCCAGCCCAATGCTCTTGTATAACTAACATCAATATCCGTATTACGGGTACGCTCTTCTTTTTTAAACTGCAGTTGAGAACCTACAAGGCCCGGAACATTTACCAATAATTTTTTACCAGCCTTACGCACCATGCCTTGCAGTTCAAACTCTTCGGTATATTTTAATTCGGGTGTTTTTAAAGTGCGTCCATCGCTGCCAATGCTAAAATTTTT
>JAGVCC010000005.1 GCA_020059395.1 Chitinophagales bacterium
CCCTTGCCAAAGTTTTTCATTTGCTGGAAAACGAAAAGGAATGAGTACAAAATGCGAAACCGAAATATTGACTTTAGAACACTATTTGGAATTGAAAGCAGAAGGTTACGAATTTGAAGGGCAAAGTTATTTGTTTTGGGAGTATATGAGATTGCTAAATGAAGTGAAGCCAAAATACTTTTTACTTGAAAATGTAATGATGGGTGAAAAGTGGGAAAAGATATTGAGCAAAGCAATAGGTGTAAATGCTATTGAAATAAACTCTGCTTTGGTATCTGCTCAAAATCGTAGAAGATTATACTGGACAAATATCGGAATGCAACCAATGGGATTATTTGGAGATTTGGCAAGCATAATAACGCAACCAAAAGATAAAGGAATATTGCTAAAAGATATACTTGAAAGTGAAGTCGATGACAAATATTATTTGAGCCAACAACGAATTGAAACGATGCTTAAAAGTGAAAGAAGTGTGCCGTATGTAGATGAAGAAACAAAGAAATTCAATTGCTTATTAGCTGGTTATAATAAAATACCTACTGATGGGCAATATGTGGTACACAACACAATTCCACGAAGCTCAATAAATGGAAATGGTGGAACTGGACATTTAAGCCGTACCGATGGTAAAACTTATTGCCTTGATACTGGCAACACAAATACAGTAGAAATACAATGTGTAGCAATGAGAGGTAGAGAAGCAGTATTAACGCCAAAACGTACCGAATATGGTAAAGCAATACGCAAAGATTATGAAGCTGGCAATATTGAAACGCAAAGGAAAAATATTCAGCAATTAGAACCACGAACAGACGGCAAAACAAATACACTAACAAGTGTGCAGAAAGATAACCTGGTAATGCAACTAAATCCATCAACTGAAAGTGGTGGAAAACAACCTTACCAACAAAACAGAATTTATGATACAGATGGAATTAGCCCCGCCTTAATGGCTCAAATGAGTTGTGGCACACACGCCATAAAACACGAAAGAAAAATAAGAAGATTAACGCCTTTAGAGTGCGAAAGACTGCAAACCGTAAATGATGGATATACAAGTGTAGCTTCCGATAGTCAGCGATACAGAATGTTAGGCAATGGCTGGACTGTTGATGTAATTGCTCACATATTGTCTTACGGAGAATGGTCGTAGCACTTGCAGGTAACTACTATATAGAAGAAAAACCTTAAACGCTAATAACTAAAACACTTTCAATATGAATTTTACAAAATGGCATGAGAGATATTGTATTGATTCTAAATTAAAATACCCAAGTATTAGAACTCAGGAAAACTACCAATGTTCGGTTGGAACGTTTTTAAAATACTTTCAAAATGGAGTTGATCCACAACACATTTCTACCGAAGCAATAAAAAAGTGGCTACTAACTTTTGAAACGGTTAATACTCGTAATCACAAGTTGTGTGCAATAAAATCGTTTTATGAAATTACGGTTGGTATGCCTTTAAAATTGGATAAGATTCCTTATTCTAAAAAGGATAAGAAGTTGCCAATAGTATTATCTCAGGATGAAATACAGCGAATGTTTAATGTTTGCCAAAACAAAAAACACAAAGTAATACTAGCATTACTTTATTCGTGTTCGTTAAGGGTAAGTGAATTACTTAATCTTAAATGGAGCCATATTGATAGAAGCCGGATGGTAATAAATATCATTCAGGCGAAAGGAAATAAGGATAGGCAAGTTGGTTTAAATGATATTTTAATTCAATTGCTTACTGATTATTACAAGGAATACAAAACAAAAGAATACGTTTTGAATGGAGCAAATGATTCATTACAATACTCTGAAAAAAGTGTGAGTGAAGTTGTAAAGCAATTGGCAGCTAAAGCTGGTATTTGTAACAAAAGAGTTTACACACATTTGATGCGCCACACATCGGCTACTCACATGGTTGAAAACGGTATTGACATTAATTTGATTCAACGATTACTAGGGCACTCCTCTGTTAAAACCACTGTAATTTATACCCATATTTCTCACAACATTATTTCAAAAGTAGCATCACCATTACAAAATATTAAAATGAATAATTAACAGCTTCCCCCGGAGCATAAACAAAAAAAAATGCCAAAACAAGTAGCCGTACACCAATTGCAGGATTTATCACATGGAGAAAGTAAAAATGAAATACTCCTGGACACTAATATAAATACAGAGCTTCATTTAATAAAGGAGCCTGATAGAACTATTATCATGTTTCCTTATGGAAATAAGTTTGATGTTATTAATGGGATGATTGTAATACACGAAAAGCCATGAAAACACTCGAAACTATCAACTACAATAACAAGCTAAGCGGTAATGTGTTTATACACATTGCCGAAGCTCCGGCCAAAGGCATTCTTGAAAGTAATATGCCCATACCTGTTCTGGTTAAAGAAATTATTTCGGCGGCTCCATCCGGTGTTGTGTATAGCGCATTGGAAGCGTTAGCAAATTCTCCTGCAGTTATCCAGGCTGTTAACGATCCCATCACATTTGAAGCGGAAATTATAGACATTGCCAGGATAACGATATTTGATTTATCCAGTGTAGTAACATATTTAAGCCACGGCTTGAATAAAGAAGATTTTATAAAACAGATACGTTCTGGCGCTCTTGCCGAAAAACCATTAGCCATTTATATTTTCAAAAAGAAATGAAAAAGCATTATTCAGTAGCTGAGTATATAAACACATTTAAACAGCTTAATTGTGAGCCGGCTTTTTATTTAACCCCTGAAGCTTTATTTGCTGTAGGTATGTGTAAGTGTTCCGAGTGCGGGCATATTAATAGTGTGGACAATAAGCAATGCATAAGGTGTAATGAGTCGTTTGTAATTTTTAGGCAGTAGTGGTAGCATTATTTATTTAAAGCTCTTAAACGCAAGATTTTTCAGTCTTGCGTTTTTTTGTTCATTTCCCCCGCCACCCCCATTTTTTATTGAAAAGAAATTTTAGTGCTGAGGCTAGTGAAAAAGTTGTGGCAGCTGTATAGTATTATATATTCTTTTTTATACCTCTTTTTTAAAAAAAGAGTTGGCATATAAAATATTAAAAAAGTGTGCTTTTGAACTCAATGTAGCTGTACTTATTTGTTGGCTGACTTTTGGGCGGTTTTTTGAAATAGTACTAAAAAGTACTTTTAGTACTTTGGCGTTTCAGCACACTTTTTTTGTTGGCTGTAAGTATTGTTATCATTGAAGGAAGCGTTTAAAACACAAGTGTGCTGTTATATCAGCACTTTGTAAAAAACAACAACAGAACTGTTGCTAAGTATTGATTTTATTAGTATCTTAGGTAGTATAAACGTGTTTAGTTCTAAAGTTCTAAAAAAAAGCCAGTTTTAACCCAACTACCTTTATATGATTACATTCAACTTACCATGCAAAAAATACGTAAAGCATTATTTGGAAAATTGCTTTGGCAGTCCTGCATATCTAAGAAGAGATAGCCATGTAGGTAAATATTTTTTTCAACTTGTAGATGATGCCAGGGAGGAAGCCGAAAGTGAAAAGATGTTTGACTACGATGCTGTATGTTCTATTCAAATACGTGAAGATATATTTTTAAGGAAAGGATATATGCTCTCTAAAACAGGTACTCGTTTTTTTAATACGTTTGTTGAGGACCTTTTTAAAACACAAATACGAACAATAATTGAAACTATGGTTGAGTTTCAGGGGCAGGAAATAAACAAAGCTATTGATTGTGTGTATGATAAATTTGAGATGGATGAAACAATAATGCCGCATGAAACAATACGAAAAGACTATCAACGTTATCGAAAAGCCTTGAATACCCCTAAAATAAGGTAAACAAATAGTTGTGGGAGTTTTGTCCCATATAAAACAAACAAGCAAATGAACGACCTAAACAGACTAAAAGGTAATAATATAGGTGGAGTAATTCGCTTTAATTTTATACCTGTGCAAGATGTACAAAGTATTGCCTTACCTATTAACCATAAGGTGTTGGAGCCATTGGAACTAAAAGAAGGTAAGCGCTGGTATTGCGCTTATGCTACAATTGGTACTATGGCATATAGCGAAGAACAAAGTGATAATGATAACGGTAACATTTACAAGCCCAAATTTATAGCGATATGCCCTCAGGATAACGAGGAAATGACGGATACTTTAAATGCTATGCGTAATCAGCGTTTTATAATAGATTATACGGATGCAAATGGGCTTCGTAAGCTTGTAGGCACTATTGAAGAGCCTTTATTTTTTACTTCAACGCTCAGTACTAAAAATGATGTAAAGGGTAGAAATGAACACGCTATTTCATTTTATGGGGAATGTACTCATAAAGCATACGTTTACGATATATAAAAAGTGCGTTTTCCTGTCCTTTAATACACTACTTACATAGCGGAACTTTGGCATAGTTAATTTATAGCTATGCAAAAAGGAAATTTATTATTGGCAATTCAAAACGGTTTTTGGTTAATTGAACCAAGTGCGGTTAATGCTTTTGTCCCCATCATATTATCACTTCAAAAAGGGGATCTTTCTGCATTAAAATCGGAACAAGAAACTCCTTCAGCTTTTTTTATTGCAGCTGATGGCGCAATTACTTTTTCGGCAAAAGGTGCTCATGCTTTTTCGAGTGCACCGTCTGGAAGTATTATGGTGATACCCGTTTCAGGCGCTATTATGAAACAAGATAATTGCGGCACCATGGGTACGGCATCAATAGTTTCATTACTTAATCAGGCAAAAGCAAATCCAAATATTTCAGGAGCAATTATAAAAACTGATAGTCCGGGCGGAACTGTTGCCGGAACGGAAGAGTTTTCGAGAGCTGTAACCGAATTTGCAGCCGTAAAGCCCATTGTTTCATATATAGAGGATTTAGCGGCAAGTGCTGCTTATTGGGGCATTTCGGGCAGTACAGAAATATATGCCGGTAACCAAACAAGCCGCATAGGTTCCATTGGTACCATGCTATCATTTGCTGATATGCAACCGATGTTGGAGAAACAAGGTGTTGTTTTTCATGAAGTATATGCACCGGATAGTAGTCAAAAAAACGAAGATTTTATTCAAGCGCGTAAAGGCAATTATGATTTGGTGAAACAAACATTAGGCGCTATTAACGATGTGTTTAAACAAGCGGTAATTGATAATAGAGGTACAAAGCTCAATAAAAAAGATACACTAACCGGTAAGGTGTTTATGATGCAGGATGCCATTAGTAACGGGCTTATTGACGGTCAAAAATCATTTGATGAAGTGGTAACCCGCGTTCAGGAATTAGTAAATCAACAATCAAGTAATAACCAATCAAAAAATAACACAATGAAAGTAAAATCCATGTGGGTGGCCATGACTACCTTTTTGGCTACAGCCTTTACAGGCTTTAAAGCTGAGGAAACGGTACTAACCGAAGAGCATTTAGAAAAAATGAATGCTGAATTAGATACACTGGCAACGGTAAAAGCTGATGCACAAAAAGCAATTGATGATTTAGCAGCCGCTAATAAAACCATTGAAACGCTAACAAGTGAAAAAACAACTTTGGTAAACGAAAAAGCAACGCTGACCGCACAAGTTGAAAAGTTGAACGGTAAAAGTGCCGGAGCTACTAACATCAATAAAATAGTTGATGATACTACAACAGCTGAAGATGATGCGGATGATTTTACGTCTGAAACCGATAATGATGTAAAAGCCATGCGCGCTAAGCTTGGTTACAAATAATTATTCAAAAAAAAATAATTCAATAAAAAATACACTTAATAAAAAATACACTTAATAAAAAATTAAAATGGCTACAACACCAGCAACCGATTATGCAGCGATAACCAAATATGCAGGTCAATACGACAAACAATTGGTATCTCAAATGTTAAACGGATTGGACTTTTTAAGTCAAGTTCGCACACTTCGAAAAGCAAGTTCGCACGGAGTATTACTTCCAAAAATGACGGTGAACAAAGGTGTTCGTCCGTTAAACCTGAATGTGGAAGTTCCTAAAGGTACTAACCGTTCATTCAGCGGACGTAAGCTATTTGTATATGGCGGTATGAAAATTATCACCATCATTCCGGAAGAAGCGCGTCAAACATTTATGGATGAAATGTTGGATCCAAATGCAAAAGAAATTCCTTTTGCTCAATGGGTTTGGGCAAGAGAGATGGAAAAAATATCACAGGAAATAAACGATAATATTTACCTGAGTAAATACAAAGCAGATGCTGCTGCATGGCTTGCAGGTTCTACCTATACAGGTGGTACAACTGATTATGTGAATTTTGAAGAAAGCATTTACCGTTGTGTAACTACCACTACTGCCGGACAAAGCCCAACTACACATCCTGCTAAATGGGCGGAAGTAGATGACACTGTTATCTCTCAAGGTTGGGGAACTATTTTGGCAAATGAAATTAATGCAGG
Source organism: Chitinophagales bacterium (assembly GCA_020059395.1). Lineage (GTDB taxonomy): Bacteria > Bacteroidota > Bacteroidia > Chitinophagales > Chitinophagaceae > Ferruginibacter. Next base: position 6,409 of record JAGVCC010000005.1, read on the forward strand.
TACTATTAGCGGTGCTAACTTGATAAGCACCGGTGCAATAAGTAATACAAATGCATTAACAAAATTGGAGTTGATGTACAAAGGAATGACCGTTGCACACAGAAATATTGGCGGTACATTCAGAGTATCATCGGATGTGATGCGTGCGTATTTGGAACACGAAAGAACTACTTACGGTAATGCTGCAAGTCCTGATTTTGGTGATGGTAAAAAATACATTTACGGATCCGGTAAAAAATGGGAAATACAAGAATGTACCTGGATGGGTGCAAGCGGACGTGTGATTGCTACACAAAAAGACAACTTGGTTTTTGGTACCAACATGGAAAGCGATTACAATAAAATTGGTAAATCGGTTGAAACGTTGCACGGTACCAAATCAATTGTAAAATGGTTGCAAGGCTGTGAAATATCCGACTTGGAAACACTTTACGTAAACGACCAAGCATAACAAAAAAAATTATAAACCTTACTATTCCCCATCACGGGGAATAGTTTTTAAAACATTTAAAAATGGCAAAAGAAACTAAAGCTGAAAATTTAGCTGAAATGAGTCAGGAAGAGTTGGTAATACTGGCTACTGATTTGACCGATAACAACAAAGAGCTTACAGCTGCTAATGAAAAATTAACAGCCAAAACAGCTGCTCAAGCTGAAATAATTGATGATATGGGTGCACAGCTGGAAGTACTTTCGAAAAAAGAACCTGCAGCTAAAAAAGCTACCGTAAATGTGGATAAATTGGAGTATGCAATTGTAATAAAATCGTTTAAACACGATGGTATTATTGTTACTGCTGATGATATTCAAAATAACAAAAAATTAGCCAAAGAACTTGTAGAAATGGGTTCTGGTGCATTACAATTAATTGAAAAATAAACGTTTTAAAACCTACAAAAAATGGCAGCAGTAGATTATGTATCAAAAGGTCAGCCCGATGGACAAGAAAACAACATGGGTGGTACCAAACAGGTAATATATTTTGCACCTATAGCAGATTTTGCAATTATAGGCGCTCCTGTAGCATCGCCGACTACTGAAGCCGGCGTTGTTGAAATTACAACAGCTCATACTTTTAAAACAGGAAAGTGTTTTAAAGAGCTATACTGTACCTTGGATAAAGGTGAAGTAAATTTTGAAACACAAGGCGATAGAGATGGTAGAAGTTTTATGCAGAAGGCTAAAATTTTCTACCCTGGTGCTAAAAAAGAAGCAATAGGTTTTGCATCGTTGGTGAAAAACGACCGTTTTATTGTCATTATACCGTTAGCTGATGGTACTAAGGTGCAAATTGGTTCAGCCGATTTTTATGCTGAAATTTTGCCAAAATTTGGTAGCGGAACCAACTCCGGTGGTGTGCGTGGACACGAGTTTGAAATTTCAAGTATGAACAGCGTTAACCTTGTTTACAACGCTACGGTTAACTTAACACCTGCACCATAATGGAAGCGCCAAAACTATCAACAGCATTGTACGGTAAGTACAAGATGGCTGCCGGACTTAACCCCGGCAGATACAGCTTTGCCGATAGAACTATTGATACTACCGTTTGCAGCCTTGAACAGGCGGACGAAATGGTAAAATTAGGTTTTAAAGAGCTTGTACCTGTAGAACCGGAGAAAGAAGCAAAACCGAAAAAGTAATTATTGTTTGTTTGTTAATTGAAAAAGCTCCTGACGCCATGCAGGAGCTTTTTTTGTTCGATGAATTTATTCTTAGTTTTACGGAAACTAAAAAATTAAAATGATAATATTTATAATCATAGTCGCAAGTATTGCAACGTTTATTTGGGCTGTTCGCTACCAAAACCAACCTGACAATAAAAATGTTGAAACTAAAACATTTTACAACCCACCAAAATATCAAGAACCTCCTGTTTTTAAATCACCCGACTATAGACAACCTGCGCCAACACCTGCAAAATACGTTGTTCGTACAGATGAACAGCGAGAGTTAGATGATATTGAAGAGTTTAAAAATTTAACAGCTGCTCAAGCAAAAAAACGGTTTAAAGAATACAAGGATATGGGTTATCATTTTACAACGAAAGCCTATGTATTTATTATAAAAAAGATTAATGGAGAGGTATATTTTACTGAAGAAGAATTTGAAAAAAGAACCTCCGAAGGCAAGCCAACAGCATATATAACACCTACTGAATTGAAGTTTGAAAAAGCAATAGAAATAATGCTTGATAAAGAATTGAGTTATGAGCAAAAAATGATTGACATAAAACCTATCATTAATAAATATACAGGCGCGCAGCGTACTGAATTTGCTTTTGAATTATACAAAGAATGTATATTGAAAGTAATGGACAAGGTTGATGAAGAACAGGCGGCTTATTTAAAATCGGAGAAGAATAAAATTACCCGACTATTTAATAAAGGGGAAATTACCTCCAGTAAAATGCCGTACAATAATATACAAAATGCCTTGTTAAATAAGCCTTTTGAGGACTTAGAAATACTTGCAAAGCTAAAGCCTAAAAATAAAAAGTTGCCCGAATAAAAAAACTTATTACATTTGTAATGCTAAATATCTATTACCAATGCAATCAACAATTAATCTACTAACATGTTCGGGTGCCGTAAGCAGTAATGCTCGGAAATTTCTCTTATCCTTTGTGGTAATGGTATTTAGCACACCCGAACACCATATTTTCAAACAAAATGCTAAATACCAAAAACACCTCCGAAACGCAAGCTCGTTATGAGTTTGTAAAATCAAAAACACAAGACCTTATAAAGGTAGATGATGGAAGAATTTACAAAATAGACCTCGATGGGGCTATTCAGTATTTTCTTGAATTATCTAATAAACAACATTTCATTAGCCACATGAATGCACTTTCAGAAGCTCATGGAGTTTTATTAGATGCAGAAATGCCAAGTTATCTTACAACAAAAGAATATCAGAGACTCATGAAATCATTGGAAATAATTGATCTGTTTATGGGTAGGTTAATTAAATCACCCGAAGAAGAGTAATGAGTAGAAATATAGATTGGTTTGGCAGGAGCAACGCAATCTTACAAACCTTTAAACCCAAAACAGGTAAAAACAAACATTGGTTTTATCGCCATCCAAATACTTATACGGATAAAGAAAAGCAGGAGTCGGCTACTTTTATAAGCATGGTAGTAAACGAAAGCATTACCCGCGATATTTATTTGGACAGAATGGACGATAGAAACATTAAACAAAAAAATAATGGAAAACGATAAAACAAATGAAAATTCAGAGCTAAAAGCGGCAAGCGACAAACGCAAAGCCGATATTGATGCCGAAATAATGGCTTTGTTCGAAAAAATAAAGACAAAGATAAAGCCTGCAACTATTGATACGGCAAATCATCAAATGAGTACAGGTGAGTTCTATACAATGCTTCAGGAACATTATCCGGAAGCGGAATATTTGTCGCTGAGTGAGCTGTATGATTTGTTAAAGGATAGTGGTTATAAATACGAGCTGATCAATGGCAGTTTTGTTTGGTTGGTAAAGAAGAATTAAGCATGTTCCCGACATCAATGTCGGAGACATGCTGTCCTTTAATTGGAAATTTCCATACGGTAAATTTACTGTATGGAAATTTCCTTTTATAACCAATGGGTAGATAATGGTGCAGACTTTGCTGAAGGTGTTGCCTATTATACTATTCATGGAGATAATGATACCTTAAAAGCTTTATTCACCAAAGGTGATAATTATTATAACCGCATGAAGCTTCGTGCTGAGCTTCAAAATTTAAAAGTTGCCGTTGCTCCAAAAGAACCTGCTGTTACCGAAATTCCTGAAGATTTTAAAACCTTTCGTGTTCCTGTAAAACGAATAAATCCTGACCTACTTCCGGATGTTTTGAAAACCGAGTATTATAAACTCGGACCGCTAATCAATCAAATACGTTTCCTACACGCAAAACTTGATACCGAAAACGAGGAGCAACGTTGTGCTTATGCGTTAAAGATTGTTGAAAATAGTTCCATCCGGAGAAGCATTTTTAATAAAATAGATGAATACCTGGCAACGGGTAAATTGCCTATTGTGGAAGAAAAGCCAACACCTGTAGCTGTTCAAGATTTAAGTGTTTATCAGCTGAAGGAAGAATTGTTGTTACTAAGATCGCGGCGCAGTAAGTTAAAAAAACGGTTAGATCGTTCCGCTGATTATGAAAGTGTACTTGCCAGGATATGTCTTATTGAAAAAGAAATGGAAAAGTATGTTTGATGCAAAAGATATTGATAATGCGTTATCGGCTTCTGCTGAAAAATTAAGTGCTACAGCTATTAGCGATACTGCCGGCATTGATGATTCAAAGATGATTAGCTGTAAGGCAAGTGAATTGTTGTTGAATATTGTTGGTGTGATTGCTCCGGGTAAGTTTGTTGAGTTCTGCACTGCCGGAGAGTTTAGCGTACATCAATTGTTACAATACCTATTAACTCATACCGGTGCTGCAGATGTTTATATAAGTACCTGGACACTTAAAGAAGAGCCTGCGAGAGTGTTGTATTTCCTAAAGAAAACAGGAAAAATAAAGAAGCTGTTTTGTGTTTTTGATTATCGCATCCGTACGCTGGATGCCAAGCATTTTGATTTTATTGAAAAAGTGGTAGACGGTTATGTACTTACAAAGTGCCATGCTAAGGTGATGGCCATTGATGGTGAACGAATGGGTGTAAGTGTTATAAGTAGCGCCAATATGAGTAATAATCCACGCATAGAGGCTGGTGTTATCAGCTGCACGGCTAAATCAATGGAGTTTCATAAGGGTTGGATAATGGATGTAATCAACGGCAAAAAAGTGTACTAATGTTGACAGACGAAAATTTAAAAAAGGTAGAAGAGTTTGCGGGTTATTTTTTTTCTCCTGCAGATATAGTTTTGATTATTGGCATCGATGCTAAATATCTGTTGGATGAGAAATTTATAACTGCTTACAAGCGCGGTAAACTTATAAAGGAAGCGGCTATCCGTAAAAGTGTAATTGAACTTGCTGTAGGTGGTTCTTCACCTGCACAATTAGCTGCTTTAAAAATTATTGATCAATCGAAACTGGATGAAGCGAACTAAACTAAAAACGTTGCTGCAAAAATCTAACGATTTTTCTAAAGTTCGTGAAGCGGATCTGATTATAAATTATCTAAAGGATCCATCTGCAAAAACAGAGCTTAACGCAACGATGCGTAAAAAGTTGGACTTATACACGGCCGTATATAATTTACGCCTTAATTTCAAACAAAACAGCCATATAGTCGGTGTTCTTACTACTATTCATAAGCGTAGTGAAAAGCAGGCGCGCATAGACATTGCAGAAACGGAATATATTTTCGGTAAGGTGCTTAAAATTGATATTCCTTTTGAAAAGGCGATGTTATTAGAGGCTTCAAAAAGAAACGTGGAGCTGGCGTTGCTTACCAAAGACAATAATAAAATTTCTAAAGCTATAGAAGTGCACCAAAAGCTGGTAGGTGAGGAGCCGGATATTAGCGAGCTACCTGATTTCTCCAAATTTGAACCGCATACCTACAATATGGTGATGTCTCCACAAATGATTGAGTATATCATGAGTTTATTGGCTAAAGGCGCTGTAAATCTCTCAAAGGAGATGCCTAGCAGGGAGGTACAAAGAGTTCTTAGCAACGTTGAAGATGCTCAGGAGGTAACTGATGCCGATTAAGTTCAGTAAATATATGCTGGGCGACCAAAAGCCTATAAAG
>JAGVCC010000483.1 GCA_020059395.1 Chitinophagales bacterium
AAGGGGCCGTGGTGCCTCTGGTACCGACTTAAATGCCTTTGCACAAAGTGCTGTAGACCGTATTGAAATTTTACGGGATGGTGCATCTGCACAATACGGCAGCGATGCGATGGCCGGTGTAATGAACATCGTTCTTAAAAAAGATATTAATAAATGGAGCATTAATACCGGATGGAGCGGTTATTACGATACAAAATTCAATGCATCAAAATTTAATAAAGGCAATGAATATTATTCTGGTAAAAAAATTGATGGCGGTGCTTTTACATTATCTGCCAATAATGGGTTTGCCATTGGTAACAACGGGGGCTTTGTAAATATTTCTTTCGATTATTTATCTCAAAATAAAACATACAGGCAGGTAGATACTTTAAACTGGCAAACCGATAAATATGCTTTGCCCTATTTAAATACCGGCCGCCGAGCTTTTGGTGATGCATCTGTAAATAGTTATACCTCTATGTATAATTTAGAAATACCTGTCAAGGGCAGCACTACAGTTATATATTCTTTTGGTGGTATTAGCAGTAAAAGAGGCGATGCCTTTGCCTACACCAGAAATGCAAGCGCAAGGCCCGACCGTTTTCCGGTTAACAGCAGTGGCACTCCAATTTTTGTGTCAACAATTATGCGCCGCACCACCCGTGGCGAAGAATATTACAATCCGCATATAGTATCTCAAATAAATGATGCTTCTATTGTAATTGGTACAAAAGGTGTTTCACCAAAAAACTGGAACTGGGATGTGAGCATGGCCAATGGCAAAAACGACTTTCAGTATTTTGGCGATAAAACATTTAATGCCACTTTAATTAATAATATCAATAAAACGTTTTTTATTGATGGGGGGTTCCGTTTCCGTCAGGCAACTTTTAATGTAGATTTTAGCAAAGCATTTAAAAATGTTGCCAAAGGCTTAAACTTTGGTTATGGGTTTGAATACCGTAACGAAAAATATGGTATTAATAAAGGTGAAGAAGCTTCTTATGCCTCTTACCCTAATGCCTTTGGCCAGGCCCCGGGAGCACAGGGCTTTCCCGGCTTTAGCCCCACCGATACCATTACTGCAAAACGCAACAGCGTAAGTGCATATGCTGATGCTGAATTAAATGTAAGCAGCGTTTGGTTGGTAGATGGTGCAGTGCGTTTTGAAAACTACAGCGACTTTGGATCGGTAGCCACCTTTAAACTGGCAACACGTATTAAAGCAGCAGATAATTTTAATATCCGTGGTTCTGTAAGCACCGGCTTCAGGGCACCCTCATTACAGCAAATTAATTTCAGTAATACACTTACATCTTTTAGTGGGGGGCAATTAGTACAAAGTCGTATTGCACGCAATGGAGATGCTGTTTCTAAAGCGGCAGGCATACCTGATTTAAAAGAAGAAACTTCTGTAAATGCAAGTTTAGGTTTTGCTTGGAAACCAGCCAAAGGTTTTACTGTAACGGTGGATGGTTATGGCGTAAAAGTAAAAGACCGTGTGGTGTTGTCGGGTTTATTCAGTGCCAGCGATGCCACGCTGCCTGTAGCATTAACCAGCCAGTTAAATGCATTGGGTGTTGCTACCGCACAATTTTTTGCAAATGCTGTTAACACTACTAACTATGGTATTGATATTGTTGCAGATTATTTTGTTAAATGGGACAACAAGAGTTTTAAAGCACTGCTTGCAGGTAATTTTCAAAAAATTAATCTGGATAAAATAAATGTTCCAGTGGCACTAAGTGGTACAGTGTTAAATCAAAAAACTTTTTATACTGATAGAGAAATAGCATTTTTAAAAGCGTCTGCACCAGGAATGAAGTTTTCATTAAATGTTTCATATGGTGTTGGAAAGATTAGTTTTGGTTCCACCGCTACCTACTTCGGTAAAATTACTACTATGGGTTTTGGTAGTGATGGTACTGGTATAAACCCGATGGTGCCAATCAATGCAACATCATCTGTTATGGTGCCTGATGTTTTCAACTATAGCGGTAAAATTGTTAATGATGTTTTTGTTTCGTATAAATTATGTAACAAGGCAACTCTGTTTGTAGGTTGTGATAATGTTTTAAATGCACACCCAGATCTTGGAGTAAACCAGGATGCAAAAGCTTATCCCTATAATGCCAACGAAAGCGGCGGCCCATGGGAGAGTGTGCAGATGGGCTTTAACGGCAGAAGGATATTTACAAAACTGGCGTTTAACTTTTAAATAGAAGTGACACCTTTTTAAAAGGTGTTACCTCTATTTAAAAAGGGTTGATACATTTAAAAATGTATCAACCCTTTTTATTTTAATAAAATAATTTTACTTACGCACCCTGCAATAAGCCACATAATCCGTCTGCGGAATTTTATCAGTTTCGCCCAGTTGCCGCAATATGGTTACCAATTGCCCCCTGTGAAAAGTGGCATGGTTAAAAAGGTGCAGCAGCATATCATTTACTGCCATTTTTTGTTCTGCCTTATCCCGTATGTAGGCAAATACAAAATTCAAGTGATTGTCTCCGGCGGCATCCACCCACTCTTTCCATTGCAGGCTTTGTTTATGCAGTTGCAAATACAGTTCGGCAAAACTTCCCTTAAAACTGTCGCTTTGTGCCACAGGGTTTTCCACCAGTTTAAGGCGCTGCCACCATAGCTCTTCTGCCCGCCACATATGCTGCACTGTTTTGTATAAAGATGAGAAACTGCTGGCCACTTCCTGTGTAATTTTTTCTTCGGGCAGTTTATTAATGCGGTCCACCAGCTGTTTGGTGGCCCAAATATTATATGCAGCATACTGTTTCAGCAGTTCCTTCATGGTTTTTGTATTTTTAGCGGGTGGTTAGTTTGTAAAACTAAATCAATTACAAAATAGTTTTCGTTTTAATTGTCATTAGCAATGTATCAT
>JAGVCC010000416.1 GCA_020059395.1 Chitinophagales bacterium
CTTATCTACGTTAAGCAGTTTAGAAATTAAACAGTTTGCTTTTACATCTTCCATACAAGTATCAAAAGCTTCCTGGCTAATGCCGGGCACTGTGGCTTTTACTACTAAATGCGCATTAGTAACGGCTCCGCCATCTAAAGTAATGGTGCTGTTTACATCAATTGTTTCGGCAGTAAAACCAGCTGCGCTAATTACAAAAGTTAGTTTCATAGCAAAGCAACCAGAAAGTGCTGCTGCCACTAATTCTTCGGGGTTTGTTCCAATACCATCTGCAAAGCGGGAGTTAAAAGAATATTGTGTTTGGTTTAAAACAGTGCTTTGTGTGGTTAAATGACCACTGCCTTCTTTTCCGGTACCGTTCCAAACGGCTGTTGCGTTACGTTTCATGTTAAAGATGTGATTTTAAAATTTATTTAAAAGTATTACTTAATACTTTCTCATCAAAACCCAGCAGCAAATTGTTTCCAAATTCGATAACGGGGCGTTTAATTAAACTTGTATTGCGTAACATTAAATTAATGGCAGTGGTTTCATCAGTAACCATATCCTGCTCTTCTTGTTTTAAGCTACGCCAGGTGGTGCTTCTTTTATTTAATACTTTTTGCCAGCCCAGCTTACTGCACCACTCTTCCAGTTTTTCTTTTGATATACCATCTGTTTTGTAATTGTGCAGTGCAATTGTATAGCTTTTTGACTGCAGCCATTTTGTTACTGCGGCAGTAGCATCGCAGTAGGGCAGGCCATATAGCACAGGCCTACCTAAATCCTCCCCGGGGGAGGATTTAGGTAGCATATTATTATTTAAAGTGCTTTTCATTTTTGCAAAGTGCTTTTACTCCTCCCCTCCGGGGAGGTTGGGATTGGCTGTTAATATTCCGGAAATGCAGGTTTTGTTTTCATAATGCTTTCTATTTTCTCCATTACTTCAGGCGTAAGTTTTTCTACTACTTCAAGTGCTTTTAAATTATCTAACAACTGTTGTTTTTTTGTTGCGCCTAAAATAGCAGTGCTTACGTTAGGGTTTTTAATACACCATGCAATGCTTAATGCTGCGGTGGTAGTGCCCAACTTAGCTGCAAACTCACTTAATTTTTTTACTTTTTTCAAACGGTCATCCACCATCCAGCGGTCTTTCAACCAGTCAAACCCCTGCAATGCAAAGCGGCTGTCCTTAGGTATGCCGTCGTTATATTTGCCGCTAAGTAAACCGCTGGCTAAGGGGCTCCAGATGGTGGTGCCCAAACCAACGTTTTTATAAATCTCATTATACTCCACTTCCACTTTATGGCGCTCAAACAAATTGTATTGTGGCTGCTCCATTGTGGGGCCCAGCAGTTTAAATTTTTCAGCAATGCGGTGTGCTTCCATAATTTCCACACCACTCCACTCGCTGGTGCCCCAATATAAAATTTTGCCCTGCTGCATCAGGTGGTTCATAGCCCATACCGTTTCTTCAATGGGTGTATTCTTATCAGGCCGGTGGCAATAAAATAAATCTAAATATTCCAATCCTAAACGTTGCAGTGCTTCATTGCAGGCTTCCATTAAATGCTTGCGGCTGTTGCCGGTTTGGTTGGGCTTATTGGCCTTGCCCCGCCAGCCAAAAAATGCTTTTGATGAAATGATGTAAGATGTACGGTCCCACTTTTTCTTTTTTAAAATACGACCCATCATTTTTTCGCTTTCGCCTAGGGCATATGCCTCAGCATTGTCAAAAAAGTTAATGCCGTTATCGTAGGCTATGCCCATGAGCTGGTCTGCCACTTTATCATTTATTTGTTTGCTAAAACTTACCCAGCTTCCAAAAGAAAGCACACTGAGCTGAAGACCTGATTTTCCGAGGCGGCGGTATTGCATAATGATATTGTTTAAAATGTAAACAGTAAAGTAATTTATTTGTTTTCCAGGCGTATTATTTTATCGCCATTTTCAAGCACCCAGTTTTTGCTGTGCAATACCTCTGTAAGTATGGTACGCATTTGTTGTGCTGCAAATTTTGGCAGGTCGCTTTTAAGGGCAGCAGCTTCAATTTGTTTTTTGCCCTGATGCTGCATCAGGGTTAAATCGTCTTTATCAAATTTATTAAACAGGCCGTTTTCCATATTGTAATACTGATAGTCGCTTTCAACAGCCAGCAGTTCTGCCTCAGGAAAATTAAGTAAGGTTACTGTTTTTGATGTTTCATTTATTTCCCATGTGCATTTCTCAAAATCGTAGCCAATTAAAACTTTTGCTTTTACAATTACCAGTGCTTTTTTAGTGCTGGGTATAAAGGAGAGAAAATTTCGGGTTTCTTCGTAGTCGTACAGTTCATTAAACTGCCCCTCGGCACAAACAATTTTAAACACTTTTTTAATGCTTTCCACCACAGTGTGGCTGCTTTCTTTAACTACAGCGGTGTTGCCTTTGCCGTAAGCCTTATTAATTAAAAATAATAAAGCTGCCCCCAATACAATGCCCAAAACTAATATGGCTGTAAGGTTGGCGCTGTTGCCTGTTTTAAAAAACAGTGCATATAAATTGCCAGCAATAAAAAGTGCAGCAATGCCAATGGCAATCCATTTATACGCTTTCCATTTACGGGAGTTAAAAATCATACTGCAGTGTTGTGTGCTGCAAAGTAAATAATGTTTTTTGTAATTGTTTTAATACTCCGGAAACTGAGATGAAGACACTTTAAAAGTACTGTTGGTTATTTGCTTAAATACTTTGTCTTTAAAATCCTGACTGGTTTCAAAGCCAATACTGTTAATATTCTGCAATTTGGTACGCACTTGTGTGTGGCTTTCGGTATAAAACTGGTAAGGTTGCCGGTTCCTGTCCCAGTACAATTCGTTGCAATAAAGTGTATCACCATTTTTAAGGCCAATAAAACGTACACTGTCTTTTAATAAAATTTTGCTCTGGCTCTCTATATACTTGGCATATTTGGCATCCAGTATGCTTTCAATTTTGCCGCTGTCGTTATAAAAATCAACATGTATTTTTTCAGGAAATTCCATGTACGGCATGGTGTCCTGCACACGCAGCATTAAAGGTGCAGTAAGCTTTGCTTTTGCTTTGCCACCCAGTGTATAATTAATATCCACCTGCCTGGCTTCTTCAACACTTAGTTGTTTTTTACTCAGGTTTTCAATTTCTTCTTTGGTATTTTCGCAGGCGCATAAAAAAATGCAGCCTGTAAATAAAGCTGCACAATTTTTTATAAATGCGTTATTAATTAACATTTTTAATCGTACTTAATTTTACGGAACCAGCGGCCATTCATGGCAATACCAATACTAAAACGCACCATATTTTCTTTTACATTATTGGTTTTATTACCACGTGCCCCCACTTCAAGCGCTGTGTTAAGCATTACATACTCACCAAACCAGTTAATGCGCTGCAGCGAAGTTAATGGAAAGCCGGCACCAGCTGTAAAGGCATACTCTGGGCGGCTGCCATTGGTGGCTATATAATCTGTACCGTAGTAAAAACCGGCACGGTAGCGTACAAAATTAAAATACTTTTTAACCGAGGCCCCCTGCTTTGCCGGATAATATTGGCCGCCTACTCTTACTGTCCAGTTGTTTTGTACTAAATCTTTTTGACCATAATAGCGGTAATTGTCCCATTTAGCCATTTCAAAATCGGCACCAAATAGCCAGTGTGCATCTTGGTAACTTAACCCTGCTGCAAAGGATGCCGGATATTCAATAGTGCCTTTGTTATTTTTCTGGTCAAACACACTGTCAACCCTGAAGGCGGAGCCATTGGGGTCATAAATAAAAGTCTCATTCAGGTTATCGCTGCTGGCATTTAATTTTTGTGCCAAATTACCGTAAAAGCCAAATCGCAAAATTTTAGGAAGTTGGTCTTTTTTATCTTTATTTAAAACAGCTTCATATTGCAGGCCGGCATTTAAAAACAGGCCCCCAAAGCTTGCTTTGGTTTGTGTGTTTGATTTTGCGTAAGTAACTGTATCGTTTACAAATTGCAGTTTGGTACTGTAGTCTTTATTGCCAAACATGTAGCCGGCATTAACGCCAATGCTAAAGCCTTTTACTCTAAAGCCTGTGCCAAAATAAGCCTGATTAGTGCCGCCGCTGCCTTCATACAGCGTGTACAAACTATCAATATTAGTAAGGCGTTTTGCCGCTTCTATTTTATAATTTATTTTGGTTACGGGCCTTAAACCAAAGTTCATACCCCAGCCCATATTTTTCTTGCGCATTTTTTCGGTAGCAACAGGAAAAGCAAGGTTTACATAAGAAAACAAAGAATTGGCCGATGTGAATTTTTTAACCGGGTTCAAACTTTTAAGTGTGCGAAAATCAGCTTCGGCACCAATATCAAAAACAGTGTTGGTAATATTGCCCAGCACTGCAGGATTAGAAAAGTTGGTGCTGCCCATACCCTGGTAATTACTTAAATAATCGAACACACCGGCAGAAATGCCGCCCATACCACGGGTAAAAATATTACGGTTGGGGGCCTGGTCGCCCAACCCATATCTGGAGTAAGGTGAATTTTCTTGTGAAAATACAGTTGCCGGAAGGCCAAAAGCTACTAAGAGTACAGGTAAAATTTTAAGCATTGTTAGTTTCGCTGAGTGCATACAGTCCTTTATATAAAAAATTAGCGTCGGCAAATATCTTGTTTTTTAACTGCCGGGCAAAATAGGCACTGTCGCCCCCGGTTAAAACCACGTTAAAGTTGCCGTATTTTAGGCTGTATTCGTTAATAAATCCATCCATTTCAAACGCAATACCGGCAATTACGCCGCTTTGCATATTTGTTTTTGTATCATATCCAATTAGTGGAAAATTCCATTCTGCATGTACCTCGGGCAATTTAGCGGTAAACACCTGCATGGCTTTAAAGCGCATTTCCATGCCTGGAGATATGCCGCCGCCTAAAAACTGGTTGTATTGGTTGATGAAATTGTATGTAATACAACTGCCCAGCCCAATTACAAGATTATTTTTACCGGGGTGAAAGTGTACTGCAGCAGCACATAAAGCCAACCTGTCGGCCCCAATGGTTTCGGGTTTGCCAACAGCCGCTGTAAAATTTAGTTTTGTAAAATGAGACAGCTTATGAAATTGTGATTGCTCCGCTAAAAAAGTTTCTATTGCAGGGTTGTGGTTAACTACAGATGCCAATATGGTTTTTTGCGGCTGGTGCAGGTACATAATTCTTTCTATAGAAAACATTTCTACATTGGGCAAAACAACCTCTTCTTCAAACACATCATTACGAAAAACGGCCACCTTTTGCCGGGTGTTACCAAAATCAAAACAAAGTGTCTTCATTTTAAGTGCTGTTTGCGGCAAAAGTAATGCAGCTGTGTGTATAACCAATACCCAAAAAAGGCATTAAAAGCATAAAAAAACCGCTTACCCAGCGGTTTTATCTTTTTTTCCAAACAAATCATTCATCATCTTTTCAGCATCGGCAAGGTTATCTTTTAGTGCTTCGCCACCTTTTGTACGCAGCTCCTCAAAATAATCTTTCGCTTTTTCAGCAAATTGCTCTGCCTCATTTTTTACTTTATTGGCTTTATCTTTTATGTCGTTTGCCAATTTTTCTTTTTCTTCGGGTGTCATGCTCATGTATTTGGCAGCAGCAAGGCCAGCGGCAGCACCTAATAAAAAAGTGGCTATGTGTTTTGAATTTACACTCATGGTATTTGCGTTTTATTTATTTTTTTAAAATTAGATTTGCACTATTTGAAATAAGATATGAATTTAATTAAAATAGTTGCACTTAGTGCTTTGTTAGCAACATCGGTACATAGCAACGCCCAATTTTTTACTGTAAAAAACTATGCAAAGGGGTATTTTACCTGGCCGGTAAAAGCAGTAAAAGCCCTTAACGCAAACTTTGGTGAACTAAGGCCCAACCATTACCATATGGGGCTTGACTGTAAAACAGAAAAAAAGCAAAACTTGCCTGTTGTTGCTGCGGCAGATGGTTATATAGCCAAAGTAAAAATTGAGCCCTACGGTTTTGGGCGGGCTATTTATATTAATCATCCTAACGGCCTCACCACGCTCTATGCACATTTAAACGATTTTTATCCGCAACTGGAAGCATATATTAAAGAACAACAGTACGCCTTAAAAAGCTGGAGAGTTTTTCTGGATATTCCTGCCAGCTTGTTTCCTGTACAAAAAGGAATGTTTATTGCCAACAGCGGCAACACAGGCGGCAGCCAGGGCCCACACCTGCATTTTGAAATAAGAGATACAAAAACTGATAAAGTTTTAAATCCGCTGCTGTTTGGTTTTGGCATACCCGATAATGTGCCTCCGGCAATTACACGCCTTGCCATGTACGA
>JAGVCC010000336.1 GCA_020059395.1 Chitinophagales bacterium
GCCTGTTGCGGTGAAGATGCTCCGGGAATAATACAGCTGACTGCTTTAAACTGCAAAATCCATTGCAGTGCAATGGGTGCTAAATTTTCTTGCTCCGGAAAAATTTTCTTTATTGCTTCCACAGCTGCCAATCCGGTTTCATAATCAATACCAGAAAATGTTTCTCCTTTATCAAATGCCTCACCATTGCGGTTAAAATGGCGGTGATCTCCTTGAGTAAAACAGGTTTGCTTATTATAAGTGCCGGTTAACAAACCACTGGCTAAAGGCACCCGTACAATTACACCAATGCCTTTTTTTACAGCTTGTTCAAAAAATAATTGTGCAGGCCGCTGCCTAAACATATTGAAGATGATTTGCACCGTAGTTACATTATCGTATTCAATTGCTTTCAATGCTTCTTCCACTTTTTCAACACTCACCCCCAAATTTTGAATCTTCCCTTCTTTTTTTAAATCATTAAACAACTCAAATATTTCGGGGCGGTAATACACTTGCGTGGGCGGGCAATGCAGTTGTATTAAATCTATTGTTTCCAGCTGCAATCGTTTCAAACTGTCTTCCACATATTTTCTTAGCACTGCCGGCTGGTAGCCTTCATTTACATGTGGCTGAATTTGCCTGCCGCATTTTGTGGCAACAAATATTTTTTCACTTCGGGTTTTTAAAACCTTACCCACTGCTTTTTCGCTTTCGCCATCGCTGTACACATCAGCCGTATCTATAAAATTTATACCGGCATCAACGGCGCTGTTTAAAATGGCGGCTGCATTTTCATTGTTGAATGCACTGCCCCATTTACCACCCACCTGCCAGGTGCCTAAACTTATGGCAGATATATTCATGCCTGTTTTACCGAGTCTTCTGTATTCCATATATAATACTTTGCTGCAAATATATTTCTATTGCTTTTACAATTCCACCATTGCCTTTATAACCCCTGTTTCTGGTTTCAGCCAGCTTTCAAAATTATCTTTCACTTCATTAAAATGTACCCGGTGGGTAATATAGGTTTCCGGATTTACCAGTCCTTTTTTCATACTGGCAATTACATGTTCAAAATCTTCACGGGTGGCATTGCGGCTGCTCATTAAAGTGGCTTCCCTTTTATGAAACTCCGGATGACTGAAACTTACCTCGCCTTTTTGCAAACCCACCAGCACATACCTTGCACCATGTGCCATATATTGAAATGCATTTAAAATTGCTTTTTGATTACCAGTAGCATCAATAACCACTGTAGGCATATCGCCATTGGTAATTTCTTTCAGCCGCAGCATGGCGTCTTCCTGCATTGGATTAATACCATGTGCCACTTTTAAATTGTTTTTACAAAACTGCAGGCGGGTATCATTTACATCCATTACGATTACATTACCACCAGCAATACGTGCAAACTCAGCAATGCCCAAACCAATGGGGCCGGCCCCAACAACCAATACAAACTCACCGGGTTTTACTGCAGCTCTTCTTACACCATGTGCACCAATTGCCAATGGTTCCACCAATGCCAGTTCATCAAAACTTAATCCTTCGCCGTGCAATAAAGCATAGGAAGGCACTTGTAAATATTCTGCAAAGCCACCATCTACATGCACACCAAAAACATTTATAGCTGCACAGCAGTTTGGCAAACCATTGCGGCAGGCAACACAGGTACCGCAGCGGAAGTAAGGAATAAAACTTACCGTTTCGCCTTTTTCAAAACCAGAAGCATTATCAAACTCTACCAGTTCGCCACTCAGCTCATGCCCCAGCACACGTGGGTAACTAAAGAATGGTTGTGTGCCTTCAAAAGCATGTAAATCGGTACCGCAGATACCAATGCGTTTAATTTTTATAATAGCATGGCCGGGTTGTAATACAGGTTGTGGCCTTTGGCCATACTCAAATAATCCTGGTTGTACACAGGTTAATACATTCATTCCTTAAAATTTTTATCCCTTTTAAATTGCATTGAAAAAAGCAAGCAAATACAAAGTTATTTAAAGCTGTAAGGTAAAAGGAAATGTATTTTAACTGTTATGAGGTTGCCTGAAGAAACGGATAAATAGATATTTTCTATTGTCTTTTGCTTGAGAGACACATGCAGTTACGAACTGTCAAATTACTGATCAGTGTTTAGGTGTAATTTTATTTTTTCCGTTAAATAATCATAATCGTCATCTGTCATCGATTTTTTGGGGAAAATATAACCAGAATCGCCTGTTAGAATTACATATTCAGTATTGATTTCAGCTTTAGTAAAAGAAGACCATTTTGTAATTTCTTCTTTTCCGTCTTGTATTAAAGTAAGTGCACATTCCGTTAGAAGCAAGTTATGTTTCTTATATTTTTCATTTGATTGTATTAATTCAAACACTGAGTTTCTCCATTTTTTAAGTCGTAACACTTTTATAAAATATGGAATAAACATAACTACTGTAATGATTGCAGTTATTACTATCACCCATGCATGTTGACTTGTTAAATAAGAATAAATAACAGAACTAAAAAACAAGAGTAAAAAGAATACAAAAAGTACAAAATCCCGTTTAAGTATTGGGCTTAAAATAAAACTGTCCTGATTATTTCTAAAATATAATTCTTCAAAATCTTCACGACTGAAATTTAGTTCTATAGTTTTTTTATACGTTTCCACAAAACACTGGAGATTATTCTAAAAAATAGTTTGGTATATAAATATACTATAAATCAAAGCAAAGTCATCAACATAAAGGAGGCCTCCCGAGATCGGGAGGCCGTTACCAAAACTAACTGCATATGAGAAACTAGCTGAGCATCACCCTCAGCGTAGATTTGAACCCTACGTTACAAAGGCTCAAGCAGGTAAAAACCATAAGGTTCTAAAATAAAATATTCATGGTCGTAGCCAATAGTAAATTCTTTTTGCCTCCAGTGGTCAAATAGAGTGGATGATACCGGACCGTGCTGCTTAAATGCAAACATGGTAAGCCAGGCTGCTTTGCTGCTAAAGTTAAATACACAATACAATTTTTTACCGTTGTGAGTGCGCAAGTAACCTGCCACATGTATATTGTGCGGCGGCAGCCAGGTAAGGTTTTTAAAATCGCTTACCACTTCCAGCTTTTTCCGTATTTCTATTAAGCGTTGTGTACCTGAAAAAATACGTTGCTCTGTTGTGTTTTCTTCATTAATACGCTCATTTTTTTTCCAGTCAATTACAGGGCGGTGCATCCAGCGGTTGTCATAATGCTTTCCTTCATCTTCCTGATAGGAATAATCGTTGGTATAACCCAGCTCATCGCCATAAAAAATCATAGGCAGGCCACCAATAAAAAAGCTATGCGCCTGCATCATTAAAATTTTATTTATTGCTTCGGTTATTCCGTGTTCATTATTTTCATACACTGCTTTTTCCAAACCGCACAGCGATGCCAGCGAACCGCTGATACGGGCATCGCCTGTTTTTTCATTTACTGCAAACAAAGCGCCTTTTGCTGGTGAGCCATTAAACACACCTGAATAATATTCTTTTAAAAAACGGCGGTGCTCATACGCATCGTAACCAGCGTATTGTATCATGTAATCATCGTACCCCAAACCAATATCATCGTGGCAGCGGGTATATGTAATCCACGATGTGCCGTAAGGTTTTTGCAGCAGTTCATGCTGTGCAGCAAGCATTACTCTTGTATCTGATGTAGCCAGCGCATCCCACTGCAAGGCCATATGTGTGGCATTGTAAGCAAAGTCACATTCTTTTGCAGCATACAAACCGGTACCAAAGTATTTCATTATTTCTTTGGGTGCCACAATAGCTTCGCCAAGCAATGCTGTACCGGGTGTTGCCACCTGTACACATTGTTTTATTAAGCGTAAAATAGTGTGTGCCTGTGGCAGGTTTTGGCAGGTGGTGCCCAGTTGCTTCCATATAAATGCAGGCGCATCAATTCGCAATACATCCACTCCTAAGTTTGCATAAAAAAATATGGTGTCCAGCATTTCTATAAATACTGCAGGATTGCTGTAATTTAAATCCCACTGATAATTATGAAAAACCGTCATTACCCATTTATTACATTCGGGCACCCATGTAAAATTGCCGGGGGCTGCTTCAGGAAAAACTTCAGGCATGGTTTTGTCAAACTGGTCAGGCAGGTGCCTGTCGTTATACATGTAAAAATAATCCTGATATTTTTTATCGCCGTCTTTAGCTTTTTGCGCCCACTCGTGCCTGTGAGAGGTATGATTTAATACAATATCCAGCATCAGGTACATTTGCGCCCTGCTCATTTGTTCCTGCACATCAATTAGCTGTTCTATTGTGCCAAAACGTGTATCAACCTTTCTAAAGTCACTTACTGCATAACCACCATCACTTTCTCCTTCAGGACTTTGCATAACCGGCATCAGGTGCAAAAAATTTACACCCAGTTTTTTGCAGTATTCCAGCTTTGCAGGCAGGCCTGCCAGGTTACCGCAAAAACGGTCAACATACAAGCTCATTCCGGCAATATCATTACTTAAAAACCAGTTGCCTTTTTTTTCTTTATCATCGTCCCGGTGTTTTAATGCTAATGGCCTTTGCGTATATGCATTGGCCATTACATCAATCAGTTGATTAAATAAATCATCACAATCAAGGTGGTTTTGATACAGCTCATTATACAAAAACTGTATAGTGGTGGCATTAGCTACAAAGCGTGTATAAAACATATTGTCGCTGTTACCAATATCAATTTTCCTTTTTTTAAGGCCCTGACTAATTTGCTTATGTAATGCTGAATTGTACACCGTATATTAATTGAAAATTGCGTTATTTAAATGTTTAAATGCTTCCATTGCTCCCATATATTCGCAGGTACGGGCTCCGGCTTTATTTGCATTGGCAATTATGTGCTGCCATTTTTCAACCGGCATATTTTTCATTTCGTTAACTGAATAACTGCTTAACTGGTACAGCAATGCCCCCACAAAAGCATCGCCTGCTCCTGTTGTATCAACTGGCTGTACAGCAATGCTGGGAACTACAACTGTACTTCCGTTATGCCCAAGCATTGTACCATCTTTACCCAATGTAATTGCAAAAACTGCATTCGTTCTTTTCAATAAAATTGCTGCGGCATTTTCAACAGAATTCTCGGCTGTTAACAGCAGTGCTTCTTCATCACTCAATTTATAAAAATTACATTTTTCTAAAAATTGCCATGACTGGTTGATGAAGAGTTGCGTATCATTTTTAAAAAGCAGGTGCCTGTAATTAGGATCGAAGCTTATAAAAATATTTTCTGCTGCTGCTTTATGTAAAAGCGATTTATATGCTAGCTGCAAAGGACCTGATAAAAAACCAGTGGCAGATCCAAAATGTGTTACAGAAAAATCATTAAGTGGTATAGCAGCTATATCTGCTTCGCTCAGCTGTCCATCTGCTCCACGGTTAAAGTAAAAATCCCTTTCACCGTTTTCCATAAGCGATACAAAAGCAAATGTTGTAAAATGGTTTGCATCCTGAAAAATGTATTGCGTACCCACGCCAAAACTTTTCATTACATCCATCAGGTGATTGCCAAATGGGTCTGTACCCACCTTAGCAGCTAATTCAACCCGGCCTCCCAACGCAGCAATAGCAGCGGCTACGTTGGTAGGAGCTCCGCC
>JAGVCC010000201.1 GCA_020059395.1 Chitinophagales bacterium
AATTTCTGTTTTACCATTATAAGCATCCACTCGGTTAAAAATGTTTACAAATCCAATACCATTGCTTTTTTGTTTTGCTTTATCAAACCCAATGCCATCA
The DNA here is from genome assembly GCA_020059395.1 of Chitinophagales bacterium. Taxonomy (GTDB): domain Bacteria; phylum Bacteroidota; class Bacteroidia; order Chitinophagales; family Chitinophagaceae; genus Ferruginibacter. Next base: position 101 of record JAGVCC010000201.1, read on the forward strand.
TCATTAATTATCAGCATGCAGTGCTTTCCATAATCTGTAAGCGAAACAGTAACATTTGCAGCCCGTGCGTACTTGCTTATATTGTTACTCTGCTCTTGCATAATTCTGAAAATTACCAGCTGCTGCTCTGACGATAATTTATCAATTGCCTCTTGCTGAATATCATGATGCACAACAATATCGTTAAACTGATGTAGGTTGCTGCAAATACTAAGTATGCAAGGCTCAAGCCCCAGTGTTTTTACAATAGTTGAATTGAGCCGGTGACTAAGGCCTCTTATCTCATCAACAGCCATCAGCAAATAGTCTGATGCTTTAGTTATGAGTTCGTTTGCGTTGGTATTGTTTTTAGCTGCATTAATATGCAGGCGGGCACTCATAATAAGCTGGTTTACGCTGTCGTGCAATTCAGCACTTATCATGCCCCTTTCTTTTTCCTGTGCATCAATAGTAGCCTGGCTTATCATTTTTTGTTTTTTCAATTGCTCATTAAGCAATTGCCTTTCCAGTAATTTTCTCTCGGTAATATCCTGTATGGCCCCAATTAACCTTACCGGATTGCCATTTTCATACACAGCAAAACCTTTGTCGTATATAAAATGATAAGTGCCGTCGGCATATAAAAACCGGTATTCATCCTCCCAGTTTGTTTTGCCTGTATTTAAAACATTGTAAATGTTTTGCTGTACATTTTCTTTGTCTTCTGGGTGTATTTTTTCAACCCACCAGTTTAAATTATTTTCAACTTCATACTTTGTATACCCCGATATTTTATAAAAGGCATCGCTTCTGTAAATATCGCTGGTTTGTATGTCGTAATCCCAAATGGCTTCGCTGGTTGCATTAATTACAAACTTATAACGCTCATGATTTTTTTCCATCATTTTGCGCTCTGTAATATCAATTGCCTGGCCGCCAATATATCTGTTGCCATCCAAACCGGTAAACAAAAATGTACTCGACATAAAATAACCTGTACTGCCGTCTTCACGTATATAACTGTGTTCAGATACACCCGGCTTTCCGGTAAGTATAATTTCTTTATTCCTTGCAATTAACTTTTCAGAAAGCTTCCCTGGAAAAACTTCTGACAAATGTTTGCCTGATGGGTTGCCGGTAAAATTGGTTGATTGTGTATAAGCCTTGTTTGCAAAAACAATCATATTGTTTTCATCGTAAATCCAGCAACCGGTTTGGCTGTTGGCCATAAAAAGTGCAAATAAGTTTTCAGCACTACCAGCTAAAAAATGCGGCATAGCATCTTCCGCTGCTGCTTTATAACTAACCGATAAAAATGAGGAGGTTTCTGCAGATTGCTTGCTGTCTTTTTTGCTCATAATGCCTTGCTGCAACAGGCCCCAGTACCTTACTAAGCGCTGCTGTATTGTTTCTATGCCAGATTGTATAAACATAAGTTTTGTTTAAAGCTTGCAGGCATAGGGTTAAAAGGATAGTGTTGCCAAAACTTTCAAACGTGGTTTTTCTCAATTTAGTGTGTGAAAACTACGGTCGTTTACGTTTTTTCCGCCTTTCCGCTTATCTTCGATTTAAAATTAGTTAGTTAAACAACTAATTTTATCTTTGCTTGTAAATTTAAGTAATACAATAACCATTGATGTTGTTATGAAAAGAGTAATTAAAAAAGTAGCCGTATTAGGCAGTGGTGTAATGGGCAGCCGCATTGCCTGTCACTTTGCAGGTGTTGGTTTAAAAGTTTTGTTGCTGGATATGCAGCCTAAGGATTTACCTGCTGATGCCAAGACAGCGGAAAAAAATAAAATTGTAAACGATGCACTGGCTGCAGCAATAAAATCAAACCCTTCACCGGTTTATCATAAAGATGTAGTAAAGAAAATTACCACTGGCAATTTTACTGATAATATGAAAGATATTGCCGATTGTGATTGGGTGATTGAAGTGGTGGTGGAACGTTTGGATATTAAGCAATCCATTTTTACAGAAGTGGAAAAATATCGTAAGCCCGGCACATTAATTACATCTAATACATCCGGCATTCCTATTCATTTAATGGCCGAAGGCAGAAGTGATGATTTTAAAAAACATTTTTGCGGCACACATTTTTTTAATCCGCCAAGGTATTTGCGCCTGCTGGAAATTATACCTACGCCGCATACCGACCAAACGGTGGTTGATTTTTTAATGCACTACGGCGATTTATATCTCGGCAAAGCAACTGTGTTGTGTAAAGACACGCCTGCTTTTATTGCCAACCGCATTGGTGTGTTCAGCATGATGGCCATTATGAACATAATGGAAAAATTAAAAATGAGTGTGGATGAAATTGATGCGTTGACAGGTCCAGTAATTGGCAGACCAAAATCTGCAACATTCCGAACGGCCGATGTTGTTGGCATTGATACATTGGTAAAAGTGGCAAAGGGTGTGGCAGATAATTGCCCCAATGATGAAGCAAAAGAAATCTTCAATATACCTGCTTGGTTAAATAAAATGGTGGAAAATAACTGGCTGGGAGATAAAACAGGGCAGGGCTTTTTCAAAAAAACAAAAGGCACTGGTGGCGAAAAAGAAATTCTTACGCTTAACCTGCAAACATTAGAATATGGTGCCCGGCAAAAAGCAAAATTTGCTACACTGGAAGCAGCTAAACCCATTGAAGATTTAAAAACACGGTTAAAAGCATTATGTGCCGGTACTGATAAAGCAGGCGATTTTTATAAACAGTTTCACTATAGTTTATTCTCTTACATCAGCCACCGCATACCAGAAATAAGTGATGAATTATACCGTGTGGATGATGCCATGATGGGTGGCTTTGGCTGGGAAATTGGTGCTTTTGAAAGCTGGGATGCAGTGGGCATTGCTAAAACAACCGAAGCAATGAAAGCTGCAGGTTATAAAGTGGCTGCATGGATTGATGAAATGATTGCAGCAGGCAATACAACATTTTACAAAATTGAAAATGGTAAAAAACTGTGTTACGATGTTGCTTCTAAAACATACAAAGCCATCCCGGGCGGAGAAGCATTTATTGTAATGCGCAATTTTGAAAATCAAACTATCTGGAAAAACAGCGCTTGCCGTACCTATCATTTAGGTGATGATGTACTGGGACTGGAATGGTACACCAAAATGGGCAGCATTGGCGGAGAAGTTTTGGAAGGCGTACAAAAATCTATTGCACTGGCAGAAGAAAAATATAAAGGATTGGTAATTGCAAACGAAGGCGCTAACTTTTCTGCAGGTGCAAATGTTGCTATGATTTTTATGTTGGC
>JAGVCC010000439.1 GCA_020059395.1 Chitinophagales bacterium
ATGCTGCTGTTTATGCTGCCATTAATAATTTGGGCCAGCACACAAAGCGATTTTTTAAACACTTACCCCAAAGCAAAATTTTTAACCCAGCTTAATATAAGCCACAAAGGCTGGCGCTATTTTTTTTACGAGCTGTGTTATGGGTTCGATTTTGTAAGTATTGAATTTTTCTTTCGTGGGTTTTTAATTTTAGCGTTGGCAAAAATTTGCGGTACGCATTGTATTATACCGGTGGCCTGTTTTTACTGCACCATTCATTTTGGCAAACCCATGGCAGAAGCCATCAGCAGTTTTTGGGGCGGCATACTTTTAGGTATTGTAAGTTATTACACCGGCAGTATATGGGGTGGCTTAATAGTACATTTGGGTATAGCGTGGCTAATGGAAGCTGGCGGCTGGGTTGGAGGAATTTTAAAAAAGTAAAATGAAGCAACAGCAATGTTTGTTTTGCGGCTACCAGGTTGTATTAGTGCATGTGCATGGCCACTATCAATGCCCTGTATGCAAAACCAATGCATTGCCCTGCTGCGATGGTGATAATTGTAACACCAATAATTTATTGGTAGATGAAGACCCGGCAGAAAATAAAAATACTGGTACGGATATTAATACGCCCTGCCAATAGTATCACACACTGCTTTCAGCAACGATGTATTATCGTTAGTATCCTGTCCTTTTTCCCAAAGCATAACACCATTGGCTTTTTGTTTGGCCACCATTGTTTTTAATTTAATGGTGGTTTGCCCGTTGTAATAAATAGTAAAGGGTGTTGCATAGCCACTTGCTGTTACAGTTGCCGAGTCTGATGTGGAGCTGCCGCCCTGCCCTAAAATACCTGCATAGGTTAACACTGTATTACTTTGTGTAATGCCGCTTGGCCTTCCGTAACCCGGCAGGCCCAGTACAAATTTATTGGCAGGCATGGCACGGGTGGTAAGCCAATAGTTTATTGATGATGTTACTAATGCCATATCGCTGTGATGCCGGTAAGGCACAGTGGTATTAAAATCATCGTACACCATTACATTAAACCAGTCCACATAATTAAATACAGCATTCTCCACACCATCTCTAATACCTCCGGCATATTTACCCGGTGTAATAGCGGCGGTTAAATAATATTTTCCGTTGGTGTGCAGGCTGTCGCCCAGTTCTTTCATCAATGCGGTAAACTGTGTATGAGTACCATCGCTGGTGGTGGGAAACTCCCAGTCCATATCCACACCATCTAAAACATACTGGCGCACATAATCCATAATAGTTTTTATCAGTGTGTTTCTGCCCGCTGCTGTGGCGGTGCTTGTTTTAAAATCTGCAGCAGCACCATTTACACTCATAAAAATTTTGGCATTGTTTAATTTTGCTTTTGCCACAACAGCTGTAAAAGTTGATGCACTGTTAAGCGTAAGGCCCGATGAACCATTCACCGTAAAAAAAGCATAGTTCACCACATTGGTCATTTTAAATTTTGTATCGGGCATGGTGGCCACATTGCGGTAGTAGGGAAAATAACCCACTACTTTAAAACCAAAATCCGGTGGCGCAAAAATGGGCGCAGGTGTTGGTGTGGGTTCAGGAGAAGGATTATCTTTTTTACAGCCGCTGATAAAAACAATTATTAAAGTAATAAGCAACCAAAGTTTATTAAACTGCCTCATAGTATAATATTAATACTGAAAGTTAATAAGCTTTAATCTTGTTCAGGCACATTTTGATACCTATTTTTACAAAGAATGAAACTGCTGCAGCATATATTTTTATTAACGGCCACCGCAGCAGTATTATGCGGCTGCCCTTATAGCTCCACCCATGTGCTTGATGAAACACCCGGCATTTATGTTGAAGATGCATTACTGGGCAGCTGGGCCACTTTTGTAAAAAAGCCGGTAAGCGGTAAAGAAGAACCCGTTAAACTAATTCTTTCTAAAAAAAATGATACTGAATACCATATTGCTTTTACCGGCAGCCTTAATGAACTTAAACCTTTCCGCCTTATTGATAAAGACTCCATAACCGGCAGCGCATTTATGAGCACCGTTGGTGGTAAACAGTTTTTCAACATCAGTATTAAAGACCAAATTTATATTGCTGAAATAATTTTTAAAAACGGCGCATTGTCTGTACTTCCTTTATCAGATCATTTTACTGCAAAAATGATAATGACCAACAGCGACCTTCGCAACAGCATAGAACTTCATTACAAAACAAGGGTACATGCTTTGTATGATGATGAGTTTTGTTTGAGGGATATGGTGAAGGTGAATTAACCTATATCTTCTTTGCTGTTTTCTAATTTAGTTATCTTCCATTGTTATCGGATTTGAATTTTTTTCAACGCAGAGAAGCAGAGAAAAGAAGGTTTTCGCAGAGGCTCTCTGCGAAAACTCAGCACCTCATTTTCTCTGCGTTGAAGAATATTAAGGATAAAATTTTTAAGCCAAGGGGCTACTATAATTTAGTTTCATCTGAAACAGTTGCAAATCCCACTCATTTTGTAAATTGCCCTATAAACAACGATTGTATGCCACAAAGTAAAATAGCCGGTACGGGTTTTTATGTACCACAAAATGCTGTAAGTAATAACGACCTTACAAAATACATGGACACCAGCGATGAATGGATACAGGAACGCACCGGTATTAAAGAGCGCCGCTATGCACACCGCACCAACGAAACCACCACCACCATGGCAGTGGAAGCAAGTAAAATTGCTATTGAACGTGCCGGCATTACCCCACAGGATATTGACTTTATTGTGTTTGCCACCCTTAGCCCCGATTATTATTTTCCCGGTTGCGGTGTATTGTTACAAAGGGCTATGCAAATGAAAGAGATTGGCGCACTGGATATACGCAACCAATGCAGTGGTTTTGTATATGCACTCAGCGTTGCCGACCAGTTTATAAAAACCGGCATGTATAAAAACATACTGGTGGTGGGCAGCGAAAAACATTCTTTTGGTTTAGACTTCAGCACCCGTGGCCGCAACGTTTCGGTAATTTTTGGCGATGGTGCCGGAGCAGTAGTGCTGCAACCAACTACTAAAGAAGGGCAGGGTATTTTAAGTACCCATTTACACAGCGATGGCGAAAGCGCTGAAATACTGGCCATGTATAACCCCGGCACACATGCCAACCACTGGCTGCCCCAAAAGCTGGCCGACTTTGATGAAGCGGAAATTGGCGAAATGTTTTTTAGTCATGACATGATTGACAAGGCGCAGGTATTTCCAAACATGGACGGACCTGCTGTATTTAAAAAAGCGGTAGTAAAATTTCCGGAAGTAATAATGGAAGCACTTACTGCTAATAACTTAACACCGGCTGATATAACAGTTCTAATTCCACACCAGGCCAATTTGCGCATTGCAGAGTTTGTACAAAAAAAATTAGGGTTGAGTAATGAGCAGGTGTACAACAACATTCAAAAATACGGCAACACCACCGCCGCAAGCGTACCCATTGCTTTGTGCGAAGCATGGGAAGCCGGTAAAATAAAAGAAGGCGATTTGGTTTGCCTTGCGGCATTTGGCAGTGGGTTTACTTGGGCAAGTGCGTTGGTGAGGTGGTAAAACTCCTCTTCTTGTTCTATTTCTTATAGATTTTATACACTTATTGAACCACATAGGCACATAGTAACATAGGGCTTCGCATAGAAATGATTATTACTAAAAAATATTTAAACGATCTTACCTATAAGGTTATAGGCTGTGCAATCGAGGTACATAAGCAAATAGGCCCGGGATTATTAGAAAGTGTTTATGAAAAATGCTTTTTAAGAGAATTGGAATTACAGGAAATAAAGTATAAAAACCAGGTATGGGTGCCGGTAATGTACAAGGGGCTAAAGCTTGAAACAGAATTGCGTTTGGATGTGGTTGTTGAGAATATTTTATGCGTTGAACTAAAAGCACAGGAGTATTTTATACCTATACATAAAGCAACCTTGCTTTCATACATGCAAATGCTGGAAAAACCCAAAGGCATTCTTATAAATTTTCATTGTACCAACATCTTTAAAGAAGGCCAAAAAACTTTAGTAAACAACTTATTTTCCTTACTGCCAGATGAATAACCCTATGTGGTTCCCTATGTTTCTATGTGCCTATGTGGTTAAAATAGAAAAGGCTGAAGCAAAGAAATATTTCGCTGATTTTGATTAACAGCTAAAAGATTTTACTATTAAGTTCTTTTAGTTGAAATTTGCCCCATGCAGCGCCGCTTTATTTATTTCATCAATCCCATTTCTGGTACTAAAGGAAAAGAACAACTGCTGCAAACCATACAAACAAAAACTGCTGCACAAAAAATACTTTTTGAAATTTTACATACCAATGCGGCAGGTAACTATAGTTACTTAAAAGAAAAAATTGCATCAGAAAAAATTACTGATGTAATTGTTTGCGGCGGCGATGGCACCGTTAACCAAATTGCAAATGCTTTATTAGGTGTTGCTGTAAACATTGGCATTATACCAATGGGCAGCGGCAATGGTTTGGCACTTGCTGCAAAAATTCCAACAAATGCTGCAAAGGCACTGGACGTAGTTTTTAATAACAAGCCTGAATATATAGACTCGTTTTATATTAACAACCATTTTAGCTGCATGCTGTGCGGCCTTGGTTTTGATGCACAGGTGGCGCATGATTTTGCACAGCAGCAAACCCGTGGCCTTAAAACGTATGTAAAGCAAAGTGCCCGCAATTTTATAAAAGCCACACCTTATAATTTTAAACTGGAGGTGGATGGAAAAAAGTTTAATGCCGAAGCATTTTTTATAAGCATTGCCAACAGCAACCAGTTTGGCAACAATTTTACCATTGCGCCGCAAGCCAGTTTGCATGATGGGTTGTTAGATATTGTGGTGGTAAATAAAATGAGCAAGCTGCGTATGCTATGGAGTGTGGTAAAACAAATACGCCTGGGGCAGGTGCGTATGTATGAGGACAAAAAATACCACCACAACGAAATACATTATTTTCAAACTAAAACATTAACCATACACAACCCACAGCTGGCACCGCTGCATATTGATGGCGATCCGGCGGAAACTGCAGATAAGTTTGAGATACGGATTATTGAGAAGGCTTTTAGGTTGTTGATGGGGTAGAGAGTGGCATATTTCACATTCGTGAGGAAATGAACGCAGGCTTTGAAAATAAAAAAAAGCTATAAATCATATAAAAAAATTTCTGTTGCGTCGTTTTTAAAAGAATGGTCAAGTTCGCATGCAGCTTCATAATGCTCAATCGCTAATTCTTTAAATTCTGGTAAACAATGTGCAATTAAAAACATTACGTAATAATTATGCTGTTTAGCAGTATTCGGCGTAATTGCAATAAAACGGTCATAATAAGTTTTAGCTAAAGTAAAATCCTTCATATCAAATTCATATAGCGAACCAATAAGCTTTAATGTTTCTTTTCTTTCAGGTTCAATTTCAAGTATTCGAAGACAGGAATTAATCGCACCATTGAAATCTTCATAACTTTCTGATAGAAGGATTGCGTAGTTATGCAATGCTTCAACAAATTCAGGGTTTATATCAATAGCAGTTTCATAATGTTCCTTTGCGATATCATTATCCTTAGGAAATTCTCTTGCTATCAAAGTTGCAAGGTTATAATGTGCATCAAAATCATTTGGTTTGATTGCTATTACTTTTTCATATAGTTCCTTGGCTTTTTCTGGATTTGACAATTCTTTAGAATATAATCCTGCTAAATTATTCAATGACTTAACATCGTTTGGGCTAAGCTTGATTGCTATCTCTAATAACCGTTTTGCTTCACTATAATTCTTTTCATATACTTCAACATTAAAAGCCAAATTGTAAAAGGCAGGTGAAAACGTTGAATCAATAGCAATAGATTTTCTGTAGTAATGACTTGATACAGGAATTTTACCTATTCGAAAACAATTGATAGCTTTAGCAACAAATACTTTTGCGTTATTGGGATACTCTGTTTCCAAGTTATCCAATGCAATTTCCTTTTCGTCATCGGTGGAAAGTTTTGCTATTGAAAGTATTTTACTAATTAATTCTTTATCTGAAACACCAATATAGTCTAAGATGGGTTTGAAATTTTTATCACTTAGACTGGAATATCTTGGAATATTTACATCAGAAATGTATGCAAGGAATTCATCAATGTTTGTTTTTATATTTTCTATGTGTTTCAACTCTTTCAGCAACTCCAATACGTCTGTCGGTTTAATAGTTGAAAGTAACACTTGTAATTCTTTATACTGCTTTGTCCAATATTGAATATATGCTAATCTATCTACTGCTGAATAAATTTTTGTACCATCCATAACCACAGGCAGAACTCTATCTTTATAATTTTTTTCTTTTACCAACTCAAGCACTTCATACATACAGTTGGCTGATTTGATAAAATTGTCGCTGATAATAAGTAAGGCGAAATCCGTATCACGGATTGTTGTCATAAAATCCTTTATACTATTCTTATAGCCCAAATATCTTATATCTCTTTTTACTTCAAGGCCTGTAGGTTGAAAAATATTATCAAGTTTATCTGCTATGGAAGTGTCATTCCAAGAATAAGATAAAAAAAGCGTTTGAGTCAAATTTTATTTTTTATAAATTTACAATATTCTACACCCCGGTTGGTAATCCAAGATACAATCACAATACGGATACAAAAAATCCCGGCATCCCGGGACTTTTTTTCTTAACTATAAATTCTTTCCACCGCAGCTTTATATTTTTCCATTATCACTTTGCGTTTTAGCTTTAGTGTGGGTGTAAGAGCAAAGCGAATGTTTCGTGTGCCACCGGGGTCGACTGAGAAAAAATTTAAACATTATTTTACTTTGTAAATATCAACTGAAATTTTACCAGTTAGTACCTGATTATAATCATACCATTTGCACCAACCCCGCCGCTAGAATTGACTGATGTGGTTGAGGTGTTATAATAATAACCACCAGCACCACCACCGCCCGGTATTTTACCTACTTTGGGATTAGCGTATATCTGTATAAGGGCACCAGATGTTGTATTTAAAAGGTAGCTCTGGCCTAAACCACCTGTACTTTGGCTATTGGCAGCATTGCCCCCATGGCCTGCAATGCCATTTTCATAAAAAGTAGTGGCATTGTATTGATAATAATGTTTTTGTAGTGAGTAGCCAGACTCACCATCTAACCCTATATATTTTAGTAAATTAGATGTGCGGCTGTACGAGCCGCCATAGCCGGCCTCAGAAGTAGTGGCGGTACTATATAAACCACCGCCGCCGCCAAATGCCGTAATGGTTTGAGTGCTGCCGTTGGTTACCGAAAATGTAGTAACTGTACCAGTAATACCATCTGAAGTACCATTGCCAAAACTTCCACCATCACCAATGGCAAGGCTTATAACTGAGGTAGGCGTAATGTCAAAAAGTGCTTTAATATAGCCACCACCACCACCACCAGCATACATGTTGCCGCCACCACCTGAACCCCAGGCTTCTACCAATATTTTTGTAACCCCAGCTGGCGGAGTCCAGGTTGTTGTAAGCAGCGATGTTATACTTTCAAAGTTTTTATATGCACAGGCATCAGCCCATGCCAAGTTATTGCTGCTGTTTTTTACCAGCATTTGGCCTGCCTGCCCTTCATTGCCATTGGCCATAATAGTGCCAGTAGTATTTATATTACCATTTACATCTAATGCCTGCTGGGGGTTTGGTTGGTTTATACCTACGTTTTGGGCATAAGAAAAAAGGCTATAGAGCATTATAAAAAAAATAATTGCTAAGATTTTAACTTGTTTCTTCATTTTGATAATTTAAAAAATAGGTTAAATGATAATTTGACGTGATAGAGATGAGATTACACAACCCGGCGGCAAATTTCAACACTCAACGAATACCGTTGCCATAACTCATGTTTTTTATTGGCCGCATCCACTTCATCCAAAACTGACTGTCCCAATGCTTTAAGCTTTTCTGCAGCTGTTGGTTTTATTTCTTTCAACATGTAATTTAAAACAATTTCCTATTACACACACCTCCACCCCGGTTCGTATTCCAAAATACAAAACAAAAATCCCGGCAACCCGGGATCTTTATCTTAACTATAAATTCTTTCCACCGCACCCTTATATTTTTCCATTATCACTTTGCGCTTTAGCTTGAGTGTGGGTGTTAGTTCTCCACTGTCAATTGTCCATTCATTAGGCAGCAGTTCAAATTTTTTAACCTGCTCCACATGGTTAAAAAATTCATTAAAGGAGTCTATCAGTTCCCGGTACAGGCGCAGTACTTCCGGGTTGTTTACTGCATCTTCTGCCGTGGTAAATTTTAAACCTTTGTGCTGCATCCATTCTTTTATATTGGGTATGCTGGGTACAATCAATGCTCCCACAAATTTTTGCTCGGCACCCACCACCATCATCTGCTC
>JAGVCC010000196.1 GCA_020059395.1 Chitinophagales bacterium
AGTATATAGGTAGTATACATGCAATAAAAAAGCCCCGGAAAAACTTCCAGGGCTTAGTACTCGGGATGGGAGTTGAACCCACACTCACATTGCTGTGAACAGGATTTTAAGTCCTGCGTGTCTACCAGTTCCACCACCCGAGTGACACTTAATTAAAATAAGTTTAAAATGAACTCAACAAATATTTTCGAACTCGGGATGGGAGTTAAACCCACAGTTCCATCGCTGCTAATCCCGATTTTTAATCGGGACGTGTCTACCAGTTCCACCACCCGAGTGACACTATTTTTGAAAAAAAATCCCCCGAAAAATCGAGGGATAATTTTTTGAGCGGAAGACCGGGCTCGAACCGGCCACCCCGACCTTGGCAAGGTCGTGCTCTACCAAATGAGCTACTTCCGCAATTGAGTGTAAGAACTATTCCGTTTTTCGGACGGCAAAAATAAGGGTTGTATCGCTACAACAAAAATTTTTTTACTTGTATTTTGGATTATACAGGGTGTTTTCAGGAACATTTACTTCCGGCTTGCCCTTATAACTGTGTGTATACAGATTATAACAACCGCCCAAAACAAAGGCCAGCACTAAAAAAACCTGGCAAAACCAAATAAAACGGGAAGTAGAAACCCAGTTATGAGTAAAATCTTTGTGTGAGTTATCAATTATTTCCTGCTCCATGTAATTAAAATTTGCAGTGCAAAAATAAGGGCTATGTTTTAAAAAAAACTATTTGTTACCAACAATTTCCGAAAACTTTTTATGCTGCTTTATAAAATAACGCCATACAATAACACCTCTAAATATTCCGGCTATTTTACCACTTTTTGTTACAGGCCACAAGCTCTGATTTTTCTCAAAAAATAACCACTTGTAAAAATGCAGGTGAGCCTTTAACACTGCTTTAAAATATCCCCAGTCTCCGCTAAACAATTCTTTATATGCAGATACGCCATCTAGTATCATGCGCAGCGGTACTTTCACTATTTTTTCGGTAGAAGAAAAATTCTTCCACATCATTATCAGGTTGTTTCTAAAATTTAAATATACTTTACGGCTGCTGCCCTTGGGCAAGGTGCCGCCGCCAACATGGTACACAACAGACGCCGGCTGTACATACACTTTATACCCTGCCAGCTGCATACGCCAGCACAAATCAATTTCTTCCTGGTGTGCAAAAAAGTAACCATCCAGTCCGCCCATTTCCTTATAAATTTTTGCCTTTACAAACATGGCAGCGCCGGTCGCCCAAAAACATGGTTGCACAGTATCATATTGCCCTTTATCTTCTTCACATACATCAAATACCCTTCCCCTGCTAAAAGGATAGCCAAACGAATCAATCCATCCGCCACAGGCCCCGGCATATTCAAAGAAATTTTTGTTATTGTAGGAAAGCAGCTTGGGCTGGCAAGCTGCAATCAATGCATCGCTTTCCATTAATTCAATAACTGGGTCTATCCACCCTACCGTTACTTCCACATCGCTGTTAAGCAAAACATAGTAATCTGCCTGTACCTGCTTTAATGCAGTGTTATATCCTTGCGCAAATCCTTCGTTGCTGCTGTTAATTAAAATTTCTACTTGAGGATAAGACGCTTTTAAAAAAGCTACAGAGTCGTCTGTTGAAGCATTGTCTGCAACAATCACCCGTTTATTTTCGTATACCGATGCCAGCACCGATGGTAAAAACTGTTGCAAAAACATTTTACCATTCCAGTTTAAAATAACAATTGCTACAGATGGTTTTTGTATACCGGCTGTAACAAGCAGTTCATCATCGTTGCGTCGCAATCCATTCATCGGCAATACTACTATTGTGCTTTAATTATGTTTTGCACAAACTTACTCATAACTCATCATTCATTACTTACGCAGGTTCAAAAAGTTTACCTATTTCTTGGTGTGTCAGGTTGAGCTTGTCGAAACCGGGTTCATATTACGACTCTCGCCTTCGACAAGCTTTGGCTGACAACTTTTCTAATTGGCACATCACTCATAACTATTTCCTTATTTTTACCTATGCTTTCGCAATTATTAAACTGGCGCACTGTATTGGCTGTTATTGCCATTGCCATTGTTACCGGCACTGTATTTTACTCCCAGTATCTTTCTAAAAAAATTGCTGCCGATGAGCGGCGTAAAGTAAACGTATGGGTGCAATCATTAAAAACAAGAAGCACTACTACCGACCAGTCGGCGCTGGAACTAACCAACATTATTACATCAGAAAATAAAGATATTCCAATTATTGGTACTGATGAAAAAGACAACCCCTTAAACGACTATCTTAATATAGATACCAACCTAATTAAAGCAGATAGTAATTACCTGCGCAAAATTGTAGCCGCATTTAAAAAACAGCACGAGCCTTTTACGGTTGAAATAAGTAAGGAGCCGCTATATTATAACAAATATTATTACGGCGATTCGCAACTGCTGCAGCAGGTACGCTACTACCCTATCATTCAGCTTATCATTGTGGCGCTTTTCATCATCATAACATTAATAACCATATCCACCCGTAACAAATCCACACAAAACCAGGTATGGGCAGGCATGGCTAAGGAAACAGCGCATCAAATTGGCACACCGCTTTCGTCATTACAGGGTTGGGTAGAAATGCTGAAAGATAATCCGCAAAATGAAAAAATTGCCAATGAAATGGCTAAAGACGTGGACAGGCTTAAACTGGTAAGCGACCGTTTTGGAAAAATTGGCAGCACGCCGCAGCTGGAAGAAAAAGATGCAGTGACACAGGTGAATAATATGGTGGCATATATAAAACGCCGTGCCAGCGACAAAGTAAATTTTACCGTAACCAATTTTAGCGAACCCACTATTGCCGCCATGATAAATGCCCCGCTGTTTGACTGGGTGATTGAAAACTTATTAAAAAATGCGCTGGACGCTATGGATGGCAAAGGCAGCATTGGCGTAACCATTAAAAATGAAACTTCCAGTGTGGTGATTGATATAACCGACAGTGGTAAAGGCATCAGCGCCGCCAACATCAGCAAAGTATTTAAACCAGGTTTTACCACTAAAAAAAGAGGCTGGGGTCTTGGCCTAAGTTTAAGCAAACGCATAATTGAGCAATACCACAAAGGAGAATTATTTGTAAAACATTCCGAAGCTGGTAAGGGTACTACTTTTAGAATTGTTCTAAAAAAATAATCACCTTACATTTGCAATCCAAAAACTTGGCCGGGTGGCGAAATTGGTAGACGCACCACCTTGAGGTGGTGGCGCTGGAAACGGCGTGCTGGTTCGAATCCAGTCTCGGTCACTTTTAAAAAAAGCTTCTCTTATATGAGAAGCTTTTTATTTTTATCTTGTAAAAAAAAAGAAATGGCAACCGATATTAAATGCCCCACCTGCGGAACAGTAATAGACGTAGAAAATGTATTGGCAACAGATATAGAGCAAAAATTGCAATTGCAATACCAGGATCGATTACAGCAATCCTTAAATAAAGTTGAGGAAGAGAAAAAGAAATTAATTGTGGAGCAGGCGTCGTTTGAAGAAAAGAAGAAAAACGAAAACGAAATATTTGCACAAAAGCTAAAGCAAGAAAAACAAAGAATAGAAATTGAGCTTCAGGAACAGCTTAGGAAAAGCATATCGGCAGATTTTGAAAATAAACTTCGACTGCTGGAAAATAACAATTCAGAAAACGAAGAAAAATTAAAAGAAGCAAGAAAAAAAGAACTTGAATTCTTACAAAAAGAGCAACAGTTAAAAAACAAAGAAGCCGAATTTGAAATTACCCTTCAAAAGAAACTACAGGAAGAACGTTCAGTTATTGCAGAGCAAATAAGAACTCAGGAATCTGAAAAAAATAATTTAAAGGAAAATACTTACCAGTTAAAAGTTAAGGAGCTGGAATTGCAATTAGACGAGCAGAAAAAGCTTGCCGACGAAATGAAACGCAAAGCAGAACAGGGATCAATGCAGCGCCAAGGCGAAAGCCAGGAAATATTGCTGGAAGAAATTTTAAAAGAACATTTTCCGTTTGATAAAATTGAAGAGGTAGGTAAAGGCGTGGAAGGTGCAGACTGCATTCAGGTGGTACGCAACAACAGCGGTACCGAATGTGGTAAAATAATTTACGAAAGCAAGCGCACCAAAGCCTGGAGCAATGGCTGGATTGACAAATTAAAAAACGACATGCGCAGCAGCGGTAGTGACGTGGCAATTTTAGTAAGCCAGGTATTTCCAAAAGACATGGAAAAATTTGGCGAAAAAGACGGCGTATGGGTGTGCAGTTTTAATGAAGTAAGCAGCGTGGCTTACTTACTCCGCACAGGTATTGTTAAAATACATGATGCACAAAAAAGCCAGGAAAACAAAGGCGACAAAATGCAAATGCTGTACAATTATTTAACTGGTAACGAATTCAGGGGCCAGGTGGAAGCCATTGTAGAAGGCTTTATGGCAATGAAGCAAAGTATTAGCAAAGAGCGCATACAAATGGAAAAAATGTGGAAGGAAAGGGAAAAACAACTGGAAAAAGTATTGTTGAATACCAGCGGTATGTATGGCAGCGTTAAAGGTATTGCCGGCGCTTCTGTAAGCGATATTCCTTTGCTTGAAGGTGG
>JAGVCC010000423.1 GCA_020059395.1 Chitinophagales bacterium
ACTGCCAACAGTGTTGTTAAGTGCAGCATAAAAATCTTTATTCAATTCGTTGGTGCTTAAATTAATGGTGGCGCCAAAAGCTCCTGCACCGTTACTGCTTGTGCCCACGCCCCGCTGCACCTGTATGCTGTTAACGCTGCTTGCAAAGTCTGGCAGGTCAACAAAAAAAGTGCCCTGGCTTTCTGCATCATTATACGGTATGCCGTTAAGCGTAACATTGGTACGGCTGGCATCATTACCCCGTATGCGTATGCCGGTATAGCCCACGCCTGCACCAGCATCAGAATTTATTACCACGCCGGGTGTTTGGTTCAGCAAAAAAGGTAAATCCTGCCCCAGGTTGTTTTTCTCAATGTCTTTTTTTGTAAGATTAGTTTTGGTAAAAGGTGCTTTTTCGCCTGCCCTTACTGCATTTACTTCAACTGGTTGTAAAAATGCCGTGTCATTAAATTTTTTTGTTGTTTGGCCAATGGCCGCAAATGCACCTGCACACAAAGCGGCGCTTAATAATAGTTTCATTTTCAATAAAATTTGTGCTGAATAACCAGAATGGTCATTATAAAAAATCTGACGAAACCCTAAAGGCTAAGGGTTTCTTTCTTCCTACGCAGGCATTATCCTGATCAGGTTAGCGGGTATAATCTCAGCTCCAGTTAAGGAACACCCCGGAAATTCAGTCGGTTAAATAAGAACTTGCTACAAAGGTAGGGGAGTTTTAAAATAATTTTACCGTTGCTGTAACTTTTCTTTTTCTTACTTCGTATAAATTAAACAGCAGCCATGCATCATTTGTAAAAAAACAGATACTTTATAATATGTATCAGTTTCACATTTTAAAAAAAAGTATAGCCATGAAAAAATTATTTTTATCAGTCATTACATTTTTAAGCCTTGCCGTAGTTGCGCAGGAAAAAGTATTGGTGGATGCCAACCTGCCTGCCGGACAGGCAGGTGCACAAAAAAGAACACTCAACAGCAGCTTTACCGCCATTACGGTTTCTGATGGAGTTGATTTGTATTTAACACAGGGCAACGATGAATCAATTGCCGTCAGCGCTTCTGAAGAAAAATTTATGGAGCGTTTTAAAACAGAAGTGGTAAACGGCACTCTAAAAATTTTTTATGACAATGATGGTATTAAATGGGCAACTAACAGTAAAAGAAAATTAACTGCATACGTTTCTTTTAAGACACTGGAAAAGTTAGACGCCTCCGGCGGCGCTGATGTAAACCTTGCAGCACTTTTTACCGGTGATAAACTGGCGGTAAAAGTTACCAGCGGTGCTTCGTTAAATGGTCAGGTGGCTGTTAAGGATTTATCTGCCGAGTTAAACAGCGGTGCCAGTATAAAAATTACGGGTAATGCTGCTAACTTTACGGTAGATGTAAGCAGCGGTGCCATCTTTAAAAGTTACGATTTGGCAACCGAATACTGCAATGCAAAAGCAAGCAGTGGCGGCGGTATACAGGTTACCATTAATAAAGAATTAAATGCTAAAGCCAACAGTGGCGGCGGTATAAAATACAAAGGCGATGCTGTAATACGTGACTTAAACGTTAACAGCGGCGGCAGTGTAAAAAAAGCATAAACGATTAAAGCTAACTAATATGAAAAAGTTTTTTGTAAGTATACTGGTAACAACACTCATGTTATCGGCCACAGCACAAAAAGACATTATTAACGATCCCAATGCTGAGGCAAGAGTAATAAGCGGCAGCTTTACAAGTATAAAAGTAACTGGTGGTATTGATTTATTCTTGTCTGAAGGAGACCAGGAAGCCATTGCAGTAAGTGCATCTGAATCTAAATTCAGTAATGCTATAAAAACTGAAATTAACAACGGGCAACTGCGTATTTATTTTGAAGGAGAAAAAGCATGGAATAACTGGAAGAATAAAAATTTGAGAGTGTATATCGCCTATAAAAACCTTGAGAAATTAGAAGCCACCGGCGCATGCGATGTCCAAGTTTCAGGTATTATATCATCACCATCATTACATTTAAATTTTAGCGGCGCAAGCGATTTTAAAGGCGCAGTATCCGTTACCGATTTAAAAATTGAATTAAGTGGTGCAAGTGATGTTACCATAAAAGGTACAGCAACAAAAGTAGATATATCATCAAGCGGTGCCAGCGATGTAAAGGGGTACGATTTAACTACTGAGTATTGCACTGCAAAAGCAAGCGGCGCCAGCGATATTTTTATAACAGTTAGTAAAGAATTAACAGCGCATGCAAGTGGTGCCAGTGATATAAAATATAAAGGCAATGCCGTTATAAAAGAGCAGCACAGTGGTGGAGCCAGCAGTGTGGAAAAGAAAGGCCGGTAAAACTTAAGGGTGATTTAGATATAAAAATGTTCTGCAATTGCAGAACATTTTTTGTTTTAAGAGTTTATTTATTTGGCAGCAAAGCTTCATTGCCTTACTTTTGCAGTGCGAAGTAGAGCAGCGGTAGCTCGTCGGGCTCATAACCCGAAGGTCCTTGGTTCGATCCCAAGCTTCGCAACTAAATCTAAGGCTCTGGTTGGAGCCTTTTTTGATTTTTCAAGTTCTTTTTTTTAAGTTTATTCCATGTTTACGGTTTATGTTTTGTATAGCAACCGGTTTAATAAAATTTATGTTGGCTACACTTCTGACATAAATCAACGGCTTCTTTCTCATAACGAATTAGGGAAAAAAGGCTGGACGATAAAATTTCGGCCTTGGCAATTGGTTTATAAAGAAGAGTACGAAACAAAGGCAGAGGCTATGAAAAGGGAGAAAGAATTGAAAACTGCAACTGGAAGAAATTTTATCTGGACTTTAATTAAAGCGATTTGATGGCTCATATCCGCCAGTTGGCGGACCTTGGTTCGATCCCAAGCTTCGCAACTAAAATTAAATCCTCAACTCTCTGGGTTTGAGGATTTTTTATTCATTGTTAATAAAGTGAATAATGATTACCTCCTCTTTTATACTTTCTGTAATTAGTGGTAGCTCATTGTTCGTATTACCACATTCATGAAATCAGGCTTTGTAAACATATTTGGCAAACCCAACGCAGGTAAAAGCACTTTGCTAAATACTTTAATGGGAGAAAAGATGGCTATTGTAAGCCCCAAAGTGCAAACCACCCGCCACCGCATTAAAGCCATACTAACGGAAAAAGAATATCAAATAATTTTTTCTGATACACCTGGTATTATTGAGCCTAAATATAAACTCCACGAAAAAATGATGCAGGCTGTAAAAGGCAGCCTGGAAGATGCTGACGTGGCATTGTTGATTGCAGATGTAAACGAAGACCAGGAAGAAAGCAACAACATATTTACCGCATTAAAATTAAAAGCGCCTGCAATTGTAGTTTTAAATAAAGCAGATAAGGCAAGCAAAGAGCAGCAGGAAAAAATTACTGACTTTTACCGCAAGCAGCCTTATTGTAAAGATGTGGTAATACTTTCGGCACTAAAGAAAAATGGGATTGATTTTTTACTTAAAAAAATTATTAAACTGCTGCCCGAAGGCGAACCATTTTTTGCAGGGGATGATATTAGTGATTTGCCTACCAAATTTTTTGTGGGTGAAATGATACGGGAAAAAATATTTCAGTTATTTGGCGATGAGATACCTTACCACACCGCAGTGGTGGTGCAGGAGTTTAAAGAAAAAACCACATTGATAAAAATAGGTGCAGATATAATAGTACAGCGGGAAACACAAAAAGGTATTATTTTAGGCGAAGGCGGAAAGATGATTAAGAAAATTGGCACAGACGCAAGAAAGGATATTGAACAGTTTTTGGGCAGCAAAGTATTTTTAGAACTGTTTGTAAAAGTACGCCCCAAATGGAGGGATAATGAAATGCAGCTGAAGGAATACGGATATTAAGAGCCCCCTCCGCCCCCTAAAGGGGGAACTGATTGAAGCGGAGAATGGGGAGAAGGTTTTAGCGGAATAAAAAATTACATTTTATAAATTTAAAAATGCACCTTAAAGAATTGGGAACTTCAAAGTTCCCCCTTTAGGGGGCGGAGGGGGTATATGAGTTTCACACTAGCAATAACAGGCCGCCCCAATGTGGGCAAAAGCACTTTTTTTAACCGCATGCTGGAGCAGCGCAAAGCAATTGTGGATGATGTAAGCGGCGTAACAAGAGACAGGCAGTACGGCATTGCCGAATGGGCTGGCAAATCTTTTAACGTAATTGATACAGGTGGTTTTGTTGCCAACAGTGATGATGTATTTGAAAAAGAAATACGCAAGCAGGTACACTTTGCCGTGGAAGAAGCCAATGCCATTATTTTTATGGTGGATGTAGCTACCGGTATTACAGATTTAGATGAAAGCATGGCCGATGTATTGCGCCGCAGTAACAAGCCAGTGTTTTTAGTGGTTAATAAGGTTGATAATCATGAGCGACTGCTGGAAGCCAGTGAATTTTACAGCCTGGGGTTTGAACATATCTTTTTTGTATCCAGCATAAGCGGCAGCGGCACCGGCGAAATTTTAGATGCAGTAATTGCGTTAATGCAGCCGGAAGATGATGCAAGTGACATTAACGGGGAGCTACCCAAATTTGCCATTGTTGGCCAGCCCAATGTTGGTAAATCATCTTTATTAAATGCGTTAATAGGGAAAGAAAGAACTATTGTAAGCGATATTGCAGGCACTACCAGAGATACCATACATACCCACTACAATTTATTTAATAAAGAGTTTGTATTAATAGATACTGCAGGCATACGTAAAAAAGCAAAAGTGCATGAAGACCTGGAGTTTTACTCCGTAATTCGTGCCATTAAAGCCATAGACGAGGCAGATGTATGTTTAATGATGCTGGATGCCGGTAAAGGCATTACGGCACAGGATCTTTCCATATTTGCACTTGCTGCAAAAAAAGGCAAAGGCATTGTAGTGCTGGTAAACAAATGGGATTTGGTGGAGGATAAAAAAACCAACACCATAAAAGAATTTGAAGCAGCGTTGAAAAAGAAGTTTGCACCTTTTAGTGATGTGCCTATTATATTTATATCTGTGCATGAAAAGCAGCGTATTTTTAAAAGTATTGAAGCAGCGCTTGAAGTATTTGAAAACCGCCGCAAAAAAATACCCACATCACAGTTAAACGATGTAATGCTTAAAGCCATTGAAGGATACAAACCACCGGTGGTAAGGGGCATTTTAATTAAAATAAAATACATATCGCAGTTGCCTACACATACACCTGCATTTGCTTTTTTCTGCAACTTGCCCGATGATATTAAACAACCCTATAAAAATTACTTAGAAAACCAGCTGCGCCAGCATTTTAATTTCAGTGGCGTGCCGGTAAGGTTATTTTTTAGAAAAAAGTAACCAATAATGTCGGTTGCTTTATGGCAATAAAATAATATTTCAGCAATTTTACCGTTTAAGTTTTTAACCCTTTAGATTCATAAACATTAACAAACATTAAAACAAAGAAAACAAATGAAAAAACTATTCGCTGTTTTGGCAATTGCTGCCACATTTACAGCATGTAACAATGCTACCGAAGAGGCAAAAGAGCCTGCAAAAATTGATTCAACAAGTCCTGCTGCTGATGCACAACAAGCAGCTTCTTCTGCCGCTGCCACTTTAGACTCTGCAGCCAGCAAAGCAGGTACCGTAATGGATTCTGCCGCTAGCAAGACCGGTGCTATGGTAGAGCAGGTAAAAGAAGGTGTAAAAGATGCAGCAGGTAAAATGGCTGATGGCGCCAAAGAAGCTGGTAAAGATGTAAAAGCCGCTGCCGAAAAAGCTGCCGATAAAGTAAAAGAAGCTGTAAAGCAATAAGATAGCATACTAGATTATAAAAAATCCTCTCTTTTTAGAGAGGATTTTTTTGTGCCTGCCAAATAATTATCACTAAAATTGTGGATAAGAATACTTCGTTCACAAATCAGTATTGTTTTATAATACGTATTTTACCATAATTTCTACTTTACCAAAGCTTCAGTCGTTTGGTCTGGGATAGGTTGGTTACACTTAAAATCTTTTAGTATGAAAAAATTGTACATTTTTATTATTGCCATTTTTGCTGCAAATTTAGTTTTCGCACAGTCTATTTTTACAAATCCCATCACCGGAACAGACCCCGGACTAGTTAGTCCTTACACTACCGGACAAGTGGTGGACGCAAACATTACAGTCTCTGGAATTGTAAGGGGAGCTGGTCTTACGGGAAATATTGGCGTTAACCGCTACAACGCAACTGCTTGGACTGCGGGTTTGGTAATTGACCTTGACGATTATTTCGAGTTTACTCTTACCCCTAACAGCGGCCAAAGCATAAGCTTTATAAACTTTGTATACACAGGCCAAAGGTCTGCAACCGGTCCAACAGCTTTTGCTTTTCGCTCTAGTATTGACGGCTTTACTGCAGATATTGGAGCACCTACAGCAACCGGAGCCACTATTGATTTATCAAGTGGGGCCTATCAAAATATATCAGCTGCAATAACTTTCAGGTTCTACGGTTGGAGTTCTGGTGGCGGTACCTTTAGCATTAACGATTTTACCTTTAACGGCTTAACCGGCGTGCTGCCCGTTTCAATGGAATATTTTACAGGAGCTCCGCTTAGTAATGCATTATCGCTACACTGGAAAGCCAATTGCAGCAGCACCCGTAGCGTTGATTTTGCTATAGAACGCAGTTC
>JAGVCC010000069.1 GCA_020059395.1 Chitinophagales bacterium
AACACGAACTGTGTAAAAAACCCACTTGCGCCAGTGTTCTGCCGCAGGCAGCTCACTTGTGCCACTCAGTCTTGGCGGTTTTAACCGCAGTAAATGTTAGCTAATTTTTACAACCCCAGCAATTTAAAATACTTTTTAAACACCTTGCTTTAGGTTTTTACGCCTACTCCATATCATTTTTACCAAACGAAAAAGGCAGCAGCTGCCCGGCGTTTTCAATAACAAAAATTTCGCCGCTCATGCCGCCTAATATAAGGCGTATGGGTTGCTGTGTTCTGGTCTGGTACTCGGTAAGCGCCTGCCGGCACATGCCGCATGGAGCAACGGGTGTGGCGCTGTTGCCATTGCTGTTAAAATAACTTATGGCCATAGTTAGTATGGCAGCACCGGGGTATACATTTGCTACGGTTGACATTAAAGTACGCTCTGCACAAATGCCCACCGGGTAACTGGCATTTTCCTGATTGGTGCCTGTGAGTATATGGCCATTATTTAATAAAGCGGCGGCACCCACATTAAAATGTGAGTAAGGGGCATAAGCATTGGCCGTGGCAGCACGGGCCTTGGTGAGCAATGCGGCATCCTGCTCCGTTAATTCGCTTATTGAGGCGTACACCTGAAACGAAAAATTGTATTGCCGTTTATCCATAACCCACCATTTTTAGGAGATAAAAAATCCTCTGTGCCAGCGGCAAAGAGGATTGCATATAAAGTTACGTATATAACGTGTAAACCGGTTTTCTATTACTTTATCCAGCTGAAAATACGTTTCCAGCGGGGGCCGCCTTCCCAGCTAAACCAAATAAGCGATGCTTTGCCCACCACATGATCTTCAGGTACAAAACCCCAGTAGCGGCTGTCGAGTGAGTTATGGCGGTTATCTCCCATCAGCCAGAAATAATTCATTTTAAAAGTGTAAGACGTAGTTTCTTTTCCGTTTATAAATATTTTACCATCACGCTGCTCAAACGTATTGGCTTCGTGTGTTTGTATGCAGCGCTTGTAGCGTATGATATTATCTGGTGTAAGTTGTATTGATTTACCCTTTTGCGGTATCCACAGTTTACCATAGTTGTCTGATGTCCATTTGTGCAATGAATCTGCAAACTGATAATAAGGAAACAAATTTTCTGTTTGCATGTTCCAGTTAAAATGCTGAAACTTATTTTTTACTTCAGGGCTCAGGTTTTTCCATTCTTCGTTGGTAATGTTTACCAGCACCGTGCCGTTTTCAAAAGGCTGCACATCTCCCTGGCTTTCTCTTACATGTATACCAACTGCGGCCAAACTTTCTGCATCTGTCTGCATGGCTTTTGCATCCACTTTATAATAGCGCTCCGAGTGTGGGAAAAAATCCTGCTCTTTGCCGTTAATAAACATCTGGCCATCTTTTATCTCAATAGTATCTCCTGCAATACCTACGCAGCGTTTAATAAAATTTTCCCGTTTATCAACAGGACGCACAATAATACTGCTGCCATATCTTTCCCAAACCGCCTCTCTGGCTGTTGCGTAATCAACATTCTTGGCCTTCATTACGTCCCGTATTGCCTGATAGTAAGTTGTTTTAGAGCCAAAAGGTTCCTCCTCGGTTTCAATATTTATCAGTGTATCGTTTTCAGGAAAATTAAATACCACCGCATCATTGCGTTTTACGGGTGATGGAAACCAGCGGGTGTAAGGAATTTTAATCCACTCCACGTAAGATTTTGTATTTGCAAATGGAATAGTATGGTGCACAAACGGCATGGCTATAGGCGTATTGGGTATACGTGGGCCATAAGCAGATTTACTTACAAACAGGTAATCGTTTACCAGCAGCGTTTTCTCTTCTGATGGTGTTGGTATAACATAAGCCTCAAACACAAACGTACGTATTATGGTGGCGGCTACTACTGCAAATGCAGCAGCATCAATCCACTCACGGGCCGCAGATTTTTTATAGTTGTTTACCACAGCATTGCCAGCATAACGTTCGTTTTTTGAAAAGCCCAAATAAGGGAAATACAAAAAAGGAAAAAATACTGTTGCTGCATGATGCCAAAAGCCAAAGCGGCCAAAATGCTCTACAAATTTTATGGTAATCCAAATGGTGATGAACTGCCCTGCAATGGGAATTAATTGCAAAAAGAACCAGTATTTTTTAAGGGGCATTTTTTCTACCATACACCAGGTATTGTAAAAAGGTACAAATGCCTTCCATCCTTCAATACCTGCTTTTTTAAACATGCCGTACATACCAACATGCCAGCCAATGGTTGCCACAATAAAAATTAGTAAACCTATGCTCATATTTTTGTTTTAAGGCGCCAAAAATACCATATTATATTTTAACGGGTAAAACCGCTTATAATTTGTTGGGGTTTCTTTAACATAGGCAGGCACACAGGCAATAGGCAAAGAGGCACAAAGGGAATGACCAGAAAGGGGCTGAAGAGTAAAAGCTATGAAATAACTGATATTACAGGAAACTGCTGATGGCTGCACTAACTTCTCCCGCTTTATTCATAATCATAAAATGGCCGCCGTTTTTAATAACATGTGTGGGCTGTGCTTTTTTTAAGCTAAACATTTTATCGGCGGTGCCGTGTATATGTATGATATTTGATGGCTGCCAGGTGTTTTGCCAGTTAATCACTTTATCTATTGCCCAGCGCACATAGTTTACATCTGCATTGCGGCGAAAGGCTATAGCCACTTCTTTGTCTTCAGGAGTATGAGCACCCAGAAAAAAATTTTGTACGGGACGTAATAAACGGGTGTCGGTTTTAATAGGTGCAATTTTATGCAGTTGTGTTTTTGCCACCACTTTCATCCAAAAAGGCAATTCACTTTTTGTTTTAATGCTGGAAACTAAAATAATTTTTTGAACAGGAATATGCTTGGCAATTTCAATACTCATCATACCACCAAACGAAAGGCCTAACAAAATGGGTTCCGGCTCTGTAATTGCTGCCGCCATTCTTGCGGCATATGCTTCAATAGTTTCTTTTGGCACTGGCTGCATCCACTCAATTACATGCAGTTTGTAGCCTTCTATTTGTAAATTAGAAAAGGCTTTTGCTGTGGCGCCAAGGCCGCTGATGCAGTAGATGGTTTTCATGAGCCCCTGTCCCCGCCAGCTGGCGGAGAACTTAGTTAGTTACTTTATTAGCAATAGAAAGCCCTATTATTAGAGCGCTTCACATTCGACATTTCACATTTACTATTCACTATTTTTTTGGCAGCACATAACTCTCCACATCTTCCAGCGTAATGGTTTTAGCAGAAAGAATGATTAAACGCTCCACCACATTACGCAGCTCCCGGATATTACCCGTCCAGTTATAATTTTTTAATGCATCTACCGCTTTGGGGTCAATACCTTTTTTGGGCTGGCCATATTCGGTGGCTATGATGTCTAAAAAATAATCTACCAGTGCAGGCACATCATCTCTCCTGTCGTTAAGCGATGGTACATGAATGATGATAACACCCAAACGGTGGTATAAATCCAGCCGGAAGTTTTTGTCTTCCACTTCCTTTAATAAATCTTTATTGGTGGCTGCAATAACCCGTACATCCACACTAATATCTTTCTCTGCCCCCACCCTTGTTATTTTACCTTC
>JAGVCC010000420.1 GCA_020059395.1 Chitinophagales bacterium
GTAAACTCTTCCGTCATTTCTGCAGAAGGTTTTAAATCGCCTGTTAAAGCGGCAACCGCTGCTTTTTGTGTAATAGAACAAGTGGCACTGGTCATTTGTCCTTGTATTTTTTCGCAGGCTTTGGCAACATCCACGCTGGCAGCTATATAACCCAGCCTCCAGCCCGTCATGGCAAAACCTTTACTCAACCCATTTATTAAAATAATACGTTCTTTTAAATCGCTAAACTGCGCCAGACTTTCATGGTTGCCCGTAAAGTTGATGTACTCATAAATTTCGTC
This sequence comes from Chitinophagales bacterium, assembly GCA_020059395.1. Classification (GTDB taxonomy): domain Bacteria; phylum Bacteroidota; class Bacteroidia; order Chitinophagales; family Chitinophagaceae; genus Ferruginibacter. The sequence goes on from JAGVCC010000420.1 coordinate 282, forward strand.
AGAAATAATATATACATTAGGGTATTTTCTAAATATTGCTGCCAAACCTTCCAGCTCTGCTTTGCTGTAAAAAGCACCGCTTGGGTTGCAGGGCGATGAGAACATGAAGAGTTTTGTTTTAGGTGTAATTGCAGCTTCTACTTCAGCTGGCGTTACTTTAAAACCAGCTTCTGGTGCAGTGCGTATTTCAACCACTTTACCACCAGCCATTTTAACCAGTTCACTGTAAGTTACCCAGTATGGTGTGGGAATAACTACTTCGTCACCGGCATCTACCACTGCATAAATTGCGTTGGCCAAGCTTTGTTTGGCACCGGTTGAGGTAATAATATTTTCTGGTTTGTAGTCTAAATTGTTATCCCTTTTCAATTTAGCACAAACAGCTTCCCTTAAATCGGCAAAGCCAGCCACAGGTGTATAGTGGCTCCAGTTGTCGTTAATTGCTTTAATGGCAGCATCTTTAATATGCTGCGGCGTGTCAAAGTCAGGTTCTCCAAGGCTAAGGTCAATAACATCAATTCCTTTTGCTCTTAATTCCCTTCCTAATTTGGCCATTTTAAGAGTTTCTGGCTCGTTAAATTTTGTAAGTAGTGATGATAGTTGCATAATTTGCAAAGCTAAAGATATTTAGTTGAAAAAAAATTTGAAAAAGAGTCATTTTTTTGCGTTTTCATTATCACTTATCATATTGAATCATAAACTCACTAAAATCAGGCAGGTTTTCTTTTTTTCTATTCAGTTCAAACTCATAAACAGCCTTTCCTAAGTTTTTCATAAATGGAAAACCAACACTGTCATATTCATATTTGTCGTCGTTTAGGATACCATCACTGTTGCAGTAAATTGCCGCACTTAAAAAAAACTCCACCTTGTTTGCATAATCTACAACATATGCAACATCAACCAATTGGCCGTACGCATTACCCACTTTATTAAATATTCTTATTTGGGATGGTACACTACCCTTTTCGCTACCAAACAACAAAAACTTGCAGTATGCAGGCCAATAATTTTTCTCGTCTGCACTGTAAGGCGGGTACGTACTTTCTGTGGGCAGCTGACTCATATATTTTAATAAAAATTCCCTGTCGGCATCAGTTATATTAAAGCGTTGCTTAGCCGGTACTTTATCGGGAAAGACAAGACTTATAAGTATGCTGTGTAAATCTTCCAGACTTATCCTGTTTTTAATCGAAAAATCCATCGGCTTTTGTACCAGTTCTCCCGCTTTCATATAACCTGTGCCTATGCTATCGTTACGTTTTGCATAACTGGCAATTGCATGTTGCATAGGCTGTTGGTACAAAATATTGCCATCAGTATCTAAAAATTTTACCGGGTTCGTTTTCCTGTTCTCGTCAAAAGGCAACGCAACGCTAAGGCGGTGGAGTATCTGTGCATACTTATAGCCCTTTTTGTGTAACTCAGCGTTTATATAATCCTGCCCTAAAAATTCATACAGGCGGTTGTAAGCATCGTTATCACTCACCATCATAATTTTTTTTATGTAGTGGGCAATAGTTGGCTTGCCATCTTGTGTGGTAGGGTCGTTATAAACAGCAGTCTGCATGTCTGTGCCTGCTTCGGTAATTATAGTGCTGTTTTTGTCTATTCCTTTATCTTTTAGCTCATTCAATTTTTGCAAGGCCAGTATGCTAACCGGAAATTTAACGGTACTGGCAGGGTAAAAATAGTTGGCAGGGTTAACATTGTAATAATAATTTTTTAAAGCAGGCACGCCATTGGAGCCCCTGTCTATTTGGGTATAAATAACCTGAACTTTCCAGTTATTCTTATTTGCCAAAACCTCACTAAAATGGCCGGGGTTTGCAGCTAACATTTGCTGTAAAAAAGCATCTATGCGGCTGTTATCAACAACCGCTGGTGCCGTAACTGCTACAGGTGGTTGTGGCATGTTTTGTAGTTTTTTAGGAGCAGAACAAGCGGCAGCAGTACCAGTTAAAACAACGGCTGCAAAAAAATATAACTTGGCATTGTGCATATTGTAAATTTCGGGTGCAAAATGCGTATTTTTTTTAAATGGAAAGCCGTTAAGCTGCAAATGCTTTTTCCCCTATCTTTGCACACTTCTAAAAAAAGAAGCTTAGCTATTAAAAGTAACAATTATGAAATTGAAAGGGCTGGTTTGGTTTTTTACCATTGCATTAATCCTTATCTCACTTTGGGAACTCTCGTACACATGGGTGGTACGTAATTACGAAAGTGATGTAAAAGCACAGGCAACAAAAATTGTAAAAAAAGCGAACCCTTCGCTTGATGCCAAAGGCGACGATTTTAAAGCTGCTGCAAAAATTGCTTACGACAGTATTTTGGTTGCCACAAAGGACAAAAGTATTTTTCCTGTGGTGGGTACCAGCTACGAAAAGTGTAAACAAAACGAGTTGAATCTTGGCCTGGATTTACAGGGTGGTATCAGCGTAACAATGGATGTTAGTTTAGAAGGATTATTAAAATCACTGAGCAACAACCCTAAAGATTCTGCACTGAAAAAAGCCATTGAAACTGCCACTGCACAAAAGTTAAACAGCGAGTCTGACTATATTTCTTTATTTCAAACCGCCTATGTACAGCAAAACGGTGCTGGCAAACTGGCCGCCCTTTTTAGTGGTCAGGGTAAAGATGTAAAACCCAGCGATGATGATAAAGCTGTAGTTCAAAAATTATCAGCCACCGCAAAGGACGCTATTAAAGAAACCTACAAAGTTTTATTAAAGCGTATTGACCGTTTTGGTGTATTTCAGCCCAATATTAACCTTGATGAAAATAAAGGTATTATTAATGTCGAATTAGCCGGAGTGGATAATCCAGAAAGGGTAAAAAAACTTTTATCAGCTTCTGCCCGTTTACAGTTTTGGGAAGTATACCAAAACCGTGGAGATAATGGGTCTGATGGTGCATTTGTGCAGGCATTTCAAAATGCAGATAAGGCCCTTGATGCATATTTAAGAGCTAGCGACAGTGCTTCAAGAGATACCAATGCACTATTTCAGGTGATGATGCCAATGCAGGCGCAGCAAGGCACTGATGGAAAACCTGTGTATGCTGCCGAAGTAGCAAGAGTTTTAACTACCGACACCGCAAAATTATTCCGCTTTTTAAATATTGACGTTGTTAGAAATAACTTTCCTGTTGATTGTAAGTTTTTACTTGGCAAGGAAGAAAGGCCCGAAAAAGGCAAACCAAATTTCCCTGTTTATGCAGTAAAAATGCAGCCGGGTACTGACAAGGCGCCAATGGAAGGAGATGCAGTATCAACCGCAAAACAGGATTATGATGACAAAGGAAGGCCTGCCATAAAAGTTACCATGACGCCTGCAGGGCAAAGTAACTGGGGTCGTATCACTGGTAGAAATGTGGGCAGACCGATAGCAATTTCTTTAGATGATATTGTTTACTCAAGTCCTAATGTAATAAGCAAAATTGATGGTGGTACAACCGAAATTTCTGGTGCTTTTTCAGTAGAAGAAGCCAGTGACCTTGCGTCAACTTTACAAAGTGGTAAAGTGGGTGCACCTGCAAAAGTGGTAGCAAGCCAAGAAGTGGGTGCTACTTTAGGAGCTGACGCTGTTGGTGGTGGTGCCAAGGCATTTTTAATATCATTTATTGTGATATTTATTTTAATGCTGGTGTATTACAACACTGCAGGCTGGGTTGCTAATATTGCATTAATATTAAACTTGCTGTTTACAGTTGGTGTATTAGCGGCCTTTGGTGCTACGTTAACAGCAGCCGGTATTGCAGGTTTGGTGCTAACCATTGGTATGGCAGTAGATACTAACGTAATTATTTTTGAGCGGATTAAAGATGAATTAAACCGTGGCAAGAGTTACCAACAGGCCGTTAACGATGGTTACCGCCGTTCGTTAGCTCCGGTTATTGATGCACACGTTACCACGCTATTAACTGCCATTATACTTTTCATTTTCGGTTTGGGTCCTGTATTGGGTTTTGCAACTACTCAAATTATAGGTATTATACTAAGCTTGTTCTGCGGTATTTTAGTATCCAGGTTAATTACAGATTTATGGACAAGCAAGCAAAGGCATTTTAACTACTTTACAAGTTTAAGCAAAAGCATTTTCAAAAATGCAAAATTTAAATTTATTGAATACCGTAAAGTTGCTTACGGCATTTCTATAGTTGTTTTACTTGCGGGCATTGGATCTTTCTTTAATGGTTTTAACGAAGGTGTTGAGTTTAAAGGCGGTCGCAGCTATACGGTGCGTTTTGACAAGGCAGTTGGAAATGATATGGTGCTGAATGATTTAAAAACATCTTTTGGTGAATATCCGGTTATTAAAACATTAGGTGATAACAAGCATTTAAACATTACTACATCTTACCTTAAAGGTGTTGATAATGCTGATAGTGCAGTACAAACCAAACTATACGAAGGTCTTAAAAAAGTATTGCCAGCAAACCTTACCTATGCTGACTTTATTAAGGAGAAATACATACAAAGCTCTACAACAGTACAGCCAAGTATATCAGACGATTTGAAACGTGGTGCTGTTAAAGCAACAATATTTGCATTGATAGTTATCTTCCTTTACATCTTTATCCGCTTTCGTGACTGGAGATATTCATTGGGTACTATTGTGGCCTTATTGCATGACGTGTTGGTTACACTGGCAGTGTTTTCTTTCTTTAAAAACATTGTGCCATTCCCGCTTGAAATTGACCAGCACTTTATTGCTGCGGTGCTTACGGTAATTGGTTTTAGTATGAATGATACGGTGATTGTATTTGACCGTGTACGTGAATACAGCCACAGCAATCATAAAATGGATAAACCAACCATTATTAACACTGCCATTAATGATACGTTAAGTCGTACTATTATGACGTCGCTTACGGTGTTCCTTACCATTTTAATACTGTTTATTTTTGGTGGTGAGGTAACAAGAGGTTTTGCCTTTGCAATGCTGATTGGTGTAATTACCGGTACTTACTCATCAATTTTTGTGGCAGCCCCAATACTGGTGGATCTTGCAAAAAGCAAGCCTTTGGGTGAGGCTGATGGAGGTGTATCAGTTGCTAAAAAAGCATAAAAAATATTTCAACCATTTTTTCTCAAAAACCTGTTGCAATAATAAGCAACAGGTTTTTCCGTTTATATAATTAACCTTTTCTTATTTAAAATTGATTTATGCTGTTATACGGGCTACGGGCCGCCAAAACCGGTCATCAAAATCTGTACGGCGTTAAGTGTACTAATTGCGAAGCCCAGGGCGCAATGGAAATGCACAGCTACAGTAAATACCTTCACATTTTACGTATACCATTTTTACCCGTTAAAAAGGTGGTGGTAACACAATGCAACCGCTGCAGACAGGTTTTATCTAAAAAGAAATTCTCTCCGGATTTACTTAACAGACTGAATGAAATGAAAAAACCCCTGATTGGTATACCGGTATGGCAGTTTACTGGTATTTTGCTGGTAAGTATTATAATAGCATTAGGAGTTTATAAAACTATGAAAAGGAATAATGGCAGTACTGTTATTGTATTAATTCAACAGCAAAAAAATAAAACATGAGTTAGTTAAAAGTTCAATTGTGCAGTTAACTAATCACAACCTTTATTTATAGTTTTCGCCTCTGGTATTTTTTCGAACATTGAAATAACTTACACTGCAAAGCTGGTGCCGCAGCCACATGTTTTACTGGCATTGGGATTATTAAATGTAAAACCACGGCTGTTAAGACCGTCCTGCCAGTCAACCTGCATACCCATTAAATAAATACCATGTGCCTTTTCCATAATACAGGGCACTCCTTCAATTTCAAAATGGCTGTCTTTATCTGTGGGCTGGTCAAAGCCCAGCACATAGGTCATACCACTGCAGCCGCCACCTTTTACACCAATACGTAATTTTTGGGTATTATCAAATCCATCTTCCTGCATCAGGCGTTTTATTTCAGCCACAGCTGTAGCTGTTAAACTTACGGGTATTGCGGTTACTGCTTCCATTGTTTTTTTATTTACTGTAAAGATACAGTCATTTTAAAAATGGTTTTAGCCTTGTGTTTTCGAAAACAGGAATTACTGCACTTGAAAATAAATAATACCGTTTTTTCACCATTTTAATTAATAAATATTTTTTCTATTTTGTTAGTCATTTAATCAAACTGCACTCCTTTTAAAAACTTAAAAAACACAGTTATGGCAACTTCAAAAAAAGCCTCCAAAAAAACAATAGCATCAGTTGAAGAAACAATTTCTTTAAAAAAGATAAAGCCAATAAGTGCCGCTGCCAGCCGGAGCCTTACAGGTGACAGAGGCCTAAAAAGAATTATGACTGATGCTGAAGTGCTGGCAGTATACGGCACACCCGGTAACACAGCCAACTTTACACAAATAATTACGCCATTTCCGTTTATAATTGCGTGGGATAAAAAAATAATAGTACAAAAATTTACCTGTCATAAAAAAATTGCCAATCCGCTCAGTAATGTACTGGCAGATTTACTGGCCACTTACGGTAAACAAAAAATAAATCAGCTGGGTATTAACCTGTTTGGCGGCCTTTATAACCTGCGCAAAATGCGGGGCAGCAATACCCGCTGGAGCCGCCACTCATGGGCCATAGCCATTGACCTTGACCCCGACCGTAACCTGCTGAGAGAAGACCACACAACCGCAAGATTTGCAAGGCCGGAATATAAACCAATGATTGATATTTTTTACAAACATGGCTTTGTGGGCTATGGTCCCGAGAAAGATTATGACTGGATGCACTTTGAAATTGGTATTTAATTACGCAGACAAAACAATCACTTCTAAAATATACTTTATGGCTTACGGAATATCCATTCACATTGGTCTTAATAAAATTGATGCCGGGCATTACGGCAGCAACGGACTTTTAAAGGGCTGTATTAATGATGCCAATGCAATGCTTGGCATTGCAAAAAGTAAAGGCTTTGATGAGAGCTATTTGTTTGTTGATAAAGATGGCACCTATAAAAAAATTGTAACGCAGTTAAAAAAAGCTGCACGTAAATTAAAAAAAGATGACTTTCTCTTTTTAACATACGCCGGCCATGGCGCTAGCATTTGGGACACTAACAACGATGAAAAAGATAAGAAAGACGAAACCTGGTGCTTGTACGACAGAATGCTGGTTGACGATGAGCTGGCTGCGCTTTGGCTAAAATTTAAGGCCGGTGTAAAAGTGTTAATGATTAGCGACAGTTGCCACAGCGGCAGCGTAAGCCGGGTAATGAACAGTAATGGAGAGTTAGTGGATGATGAGCCTGCCGAAGGCAGCAGAAGGCTAAAGGATGGGATTGAAGTTTATAACCGTAATAAAAAAGGGTATGACACAACAGTGCCGGCA
>JAGVCC010000412.1 GCA_020059395.1 Chitinophagales bacterium
ACATCGCTGCCACCGGCAGTTTGTGCTGCGGCTACAAAAAGTATTGAGTTGCTGCAAAGTAATCCTGCATGGAGAGACCATTTTCATTTTAATATACAATTGCTGCGCCGCCATTTAAAATTACAGGATGTTGCGTTTAACCAAAACGCCACACACATTACCACCATTACCATTGGTGATGAAAGCCGGTGTAAAAAAATTGCCGACACCTTATTAAGGGAATATGGTTTGTATTTACAACCTGTAAATTATCCTACAGTAAAAAAAGGCGAAGCTTGCCTGCGCATTACCACCACATTAAAACATAATGAAGAGGAGATGAAATATTTAGCGGCTTCGCTTAAAACTGTTTTAACAGCTGTGTTACAAAACAATCAGCAAAAGCAAATACAGCAGCAGTGAGTGCATTTTATCATAGCAACCAGCGCCGCCTGCGCAGCAGCACACATATACGTGAGCTGGCAGCATCTGTACAACTAAATTACAAACAGTTTATACAGCCTTTATTTGTTGATGAAAGTATTACTAAACAAACTCCTATCAGCACTTTAAGTGAAATAAACAGCGATACAGTTCAATCGGCTTTAAAACAAATAGAAGCAGATTTAAAAAAAGGCATCAGCAAATTTTTATTATTTCCTGTACCTGAAAAAAAAACAGAAAATAATTTTGATTACAGTTTTGCTGTTAATATTATCCATCAAATAAAAAAAACATTTGGCAACAGCGTATGGGTGGCGGCTGATGTTTGTTTGTGTGCTTATACCAGTCATGGCCATTGTGGTATTTTAAATGCAGCAAAAGATAAAGTACTGAATGATGCATCTGTAAAAGAGCTGGCAAACTACGCTTTACAATTGGCACAGGCTGGCGCCGACTGCATTGCACCAAGCGATATGATGGATGGCAGAATTGGTGCTATAAGAAATATACTGAATGAAAATGGTTTTGATGATGTAAGCATTATGAGCTACTCCGCTAAATTCAGTTCGCAGTTTTACGGGCCGTTTAGAGATGCATGTAAATCTGCACCCGGCGGCAACTGCAATATTCACAACCGAAAAACATATCAGGCATCTGCCTTTAATAAAAAAGATGCGATTGTTTCCACCATAAGAGATATAAATGAAGGCGCTGATATAGTGATGGTAAAACCGGCACTGCCTTATTTAGATGTGATACAGGATTTGCATACAAAAATTGAAGTGCCATTAGCAGCTTATCATGTAAGCGGCGAATACCAAAGTATAGAACTGCTGGCACAAAATAATAGTATTGAAAGAGACAAAGCCCATATTGAAATATGGACTGCCTTAAAACGTGGCGGTGCAGATATCATTATTTCTTATGCCGCACGCCATGCAAAAGAGTGGATTGAGAAAGTGGAGTATTAGCCCCCTCCGCCCCCTAAAGGGGGAACTAACCAGAGCGAAGAAAGAAGCGGAGACTATGTTTTATTTTATTGATTGCAATTGAAAAAATTAATCATCATACCATCATTACTGTTTTCTGCTAAAGCATTTACGCAGCGGCCTAATACTGGTATGTGGCTAAATGCAAATGTGCCGGTATCTTTTTCAAAAAAAATACAATGGCATAATGATATAAGTTACCGCACACTCGGAAATGCTATTACACCATTGCAATATGAATACCGCACAGGCTTACGCTATAACATTAATAAAGTATGGAGTGTTACGGCTGGCACTGCTTTCTTTTTTACAAAGAATGATTTTATTAAAGAGCATAAAGAGTTTGGAAGAGAATTTAGACTGTGGCAGGAGTTAGCCTACAAAAAAAACATAACCCAGTCGTTCCAAATTTATTTACGCCTGCGAACAGAACAACGAAATTTTGCAGCCACAAGCACTAAAGCTTCGTACAATGCAAATAGGTACAGAATAAAAATGCAAACGCAATATCAGTTTAATAAACATTGGGCATTGCAAGTGGCAGATGAGTATATGCAGCAATCTGCAAGCAGTATACTTAGCTTCGACCAAAACCGTTTAATTGTAAATGCAGTATACCTGCTGCCACAGCAAACTACGGTAAGTGCAGGTTACATGTGGGTTAAACGCCCCGGAAATATTTCGCAGCATATTTTAAATATCAGTTTTCAAAAACCAATATCGCTACATGCAAAGCAGTAATAATTTATTTCCCATTTTTTTAAAATTAGAAAATCTGCAATTATTAATTGTTGGCGGCGGTTATGTGGGTATGGAAAAATTAGAGGCGGTTGTAAGCAATACACCCACTGCTGCCATTACATTAGTGGCAACACAAATTAGTACCGAAATAAAAGAGCTGGCACAACACTATCCCAATATTTTGCTTGTTGAAAAACCATACGATATAAATGACTTAGCTGATAACGATATTGTAATTGCTGCCATTAACGATCCTGCAATAAGTAAACAAGTGGTGCAGGATGCTAAAAGTAAAAAAATATTAGTGAATGCCGCAGATAAACCAGAGCTATGTGATTTTTACTTAAGTTCTGTAGTAAAAAAAGGCAATTTAAAAATTGCCATCAGCACTAACGGAAAATCTCCCACTATTGCCAAACGGGTAAAAGAAGTTTTAAACGATACATTGCCTGATGAAATTGATACTTTATTAAACAACATGCAAAGTATACGCAATAAACTAAGTGGCGATTTTGCTGAAAAAGTAAAACAGCTGAATGAAATTACTAAGGGATTAATTAATCCTGATGATGATAAAAAATAAAGTCTACTAATTGCGTAGATTAATATTAAAAAACTACTTTACTACACCTGAAAGGGCTACATAATTATGTCAACCACCACACCGGAAGAAACAATTGAAGAAATTACGCATTCGCATGATGTGGTATTAGCAGAAGCTGAAGTACGCTCTACCAGAAAAAAGATTTTTAATAAATATACCGTTGCCATTACTATCATAGCATTAGGTGTGCTTTTTACTTACCTTTTTCTTTCAGCAGAACAACTGACTGCATTACAGGTTGAATTGCACAAAGACAATTATTTATTTTACTGGATGCTGCTGGCCGGTTTTTTTGCAGAAGTGGTGGCAGGCTCTATGGGCATGGGGTATGGTGTAATATGCACCACCATTTTATTAATATTAAATGTGCCACCACCGGTTATAAGTGCCAGCATTCACTCTGCAGAATCTTTCACGAGTGCTGCAGGCACCATCAGCCACTGGCAACTGGGTAACGTAAATAAAAAATTGGTAAAAGCCTTAGCCATACCTGCAGTAATTGGCGCTGTAATTGGTGCTGTTGCATTAAGCTATGTTGGGGAACGTTATGCAAAAATGACCAAGCCCTTTATAGCTGTATACACCATGTATCTCGGTTTCCGCATTTTACAAAATGCGTTTAAACGTAAAGAAACTAATGGGCAAAAGAAAAAAACAAACATCACTGCATTAGGATTAATAGGTGGTTTTATCGATTCGTTTGGTGGCGGCGGCTGGGGCCCTTTAGTTACTGGAACATTTATTAAAAACGGCCATACTCCCCGTTATGTAATTGGCAGCAGCACCATGGCAAAATTTATTTTAACAGTTGCCAGTGCCATTACTTTTATTTTTACCGTAGGTATTCACCACTGGAATATTGTAGCTGGTTTATTAATTGGCGGCGTTATTACTGCCCCTTTCTCTGCAATGCTTACTGCTAAGCTGCCTGCAAAAAAAATGTTTGCCATTGTAGGCTGTGTGGTAATTATTATGGGTGGCATTACAATTTACAGGGCAATTTTTTTATAGCTCAGCAAGCTATTAATGCTTAAATAATTTACAGCTTATAAAATGCAGCTGCATTTTTTGAAAATACTTTTTCCTGCTCAGCACTATTTAACACACTGCCCAATAATTGTGTATAGTTATTCCATGTTTTTGCATAGCTGCCTGCCAGTAAAGAAACCGGCCAGTCGCCGCCGCAAAAACACCTGTCGGTACTAAAATGTTCCAAAGCAAATTCAACATAGGGTTGTATATCCGCAGCAGTCCAGTTATGTTCTTTTTTAACCACTGTACCCAGGCCAGATATTTTTGCATGAAAATTTTTATTGCCTGCAGCAGCCTTCATCAAATCCCCCCATTCACCAAACCGCTGATTGGTTGCAATGGGCGGCTGGTTTAAATGATCAAACACCATTTTCAATTC
>JAGVCC010000384.1 GCA_020059395.1 Chitinophagales bacterium
TAGTTTTAAGCTTTTAAAAATTATACCCTAAAGAGAAACCTAGTGCCGGGAAAACACCACTTCCTTTTAAGCCGGAAAAAACACCACTTTCATCTTTATAATTGAATGAGCTGTATTGAAGGCCACCATTCAAATCAAGCACAAAGCCGCTTCCAAATATCCATTGGTTACCAATTATACCTTTTACACCAAAAGAAGAAAAGTTGGTTTTGTCTCCAGCATCAAGCTTTACGCTACCACTGCTAAAACTGGCGCCTGGCGCTGCGTAAAAACCTTTTGGAGCGGATGAGGTTTTGCTTAAATAAAAACGATACTCAGCCCCTCCGCCAAACTGCGAATATTTAACACCGCCAAAATTAAACCCACCAAAAGAAGGAGCAATTAAAAAAGAGCTTTTCTCATTAATAGCACGTTCGTAACCAAGGCTTGCCTGACCAAAAAGGAAACCAAGGGGATTAAGTTTAATAATATTGGGCTTTACATCGCCATCACCGCCGCCTTTGTATTGCGCAAAACTAGTTGCTGAAAGGGTTAAAATAGAAACGATAAAAAATAATTTTTTCATGTTGTTTTAATTTGGGTTTAGAATAATTTAAAAAACAAATATCAGTAAATAATACTAGTAAAAAATATAAACATGTTATTTTTTAAGATTCTTCAACATATCAATCACCATTGCTTCAAGGTTATATTCTTCCTTCCAGCCCCAGTCTTTTCTAGCTACTGCATCATCAATACTTTGCGGCCAGCTGTTGGCAATGGCCTGTCTGTAATCGGGCTTATAAGTTATTTCAAATTCTGAAATATGTTTTTTAACAGCCGTCGCAATTTCTTCAGGCGAAAAACTCATACCAGATAAATTATAAGAGGTGCGTACAGATATTTTTTCTGCAGGTGCTTCCATCAGTTCAATAGTAGCACGGATAGCATCGGGCATATACATCATGGGCAAGTAAGTATCTTCATGCAAAAAACATTCGTATTTTTTTTCTTCAAGCGCTTCATGAAAAATTTCTACCGCATAATCTGTAGTGCCACCTCCCGGTGCAGATTTATATGAAATTAAACCGGGGTAACGCAAGCTGCGTACATCAACACCGTAACGCTGAAAATAATAATTACACCAAAACTCCCCTGCATATTTACTTATACCATACACGGTAATGGGTTCTATAATAGTCTGCTGCGGACAGTTTTGCCGGGGGCTTGTTGGGCCAAACACTGCAATGGAACTTGGCCAGTATACTTTGGTTAGTTTTTCTTCCCGTGCAATATCCAGCACATTCAGCAGGCTTTGCATATTAAGGCTCCAGGCAAGGTTAGGGTTTTTCTCTCCCGTGGCACTAAGTATGGCAGCCAGTAAATATATCTGTGTAATATTTTGCCTTATAACCTGTACATGCAGCATCTCCTTATTCATAACGTCAAGGCTTACGTATGGGCCGGTACCCTCCAATAACGGATTTTGTTCCCGTAAATCGCTGGCAACCACATTTGCATTACCATAAATTTTACGCAGGGCCAATGTAAGCTCCACACCAATTTGTCCGCTGGCTCCAATTACGAGTATTTTTTCTTTAAGCATGGTTATAGTTTAATCGTTGTTTATGTAAATGTAAAATTGAAAAATGAATATTGTAGTTTTGCAGCATGAAAAATTATTTGCAGGATTTATTCAAACATCAACAATACAATGAAAACAATTTTTTTTTAATTGCCGGCCCATGTGTGGTGGAAAGTGAAGCGCTGGTGATGGAAGTGGCCGATAAAGTAAGTACTATTTGTAAAAACCTCGGCATACCGTATATATTTAAAGCATCGTACCGCAAAGCAAACCGAACCAGTGCAGGGTCATTTACTGGCTTGGGTGATGATACAGGACTATCGTTAATTAAAAAAGTGGGCAGCACTTACAACCTTCCCACAACCTCTGACATACATGCACATGACGAAGCTACAGAAGCCGCAAAGTATGTGGATGTTTTGCAAATACCAGCTTTTTTATGCAGGCAAACAGACCTGTTAATTGCTGCGGCACAAACGGGTAAAATTGTAAATGTAAAAAAAGGGCAGTTCCTAAGTGGCCCCTCAATGAAGTTTGCTGTGGAAAAAATTAGAAATACCGGTAACGATAAAATTGGATTAATAGAAAGAGGAAATACTTTTGGCTATCAAGATTTAGTTGTTGATTACCGCAATATTACCTGGATGAAAGAAATTGAAGTACCGGTAATTATGGATTGTACTCATTCGTTACAACAACCCAATCAAACCAGTGGTGTTACAGGGGGCAACCCACAATTAATAGAAACTATTGCAAAAGCAGCTATTGCAACAGGAGCCGATGGTTTATTTATTGAAACACACCCCAACCCTGCTGTTGCCAAAAGCGATGGTGCCAATATGCTGCAGCTTGATTTATTAGAGCCATTACTGCAAAAATTGGTAACGCTACGTAAAGCGGTGGTATAAATTTTAATCAATAAGCAGCCACTTCTGCAAAAAAAAGCCCCGTAAAACGGGGCTAACTATGTAGGATAAAATCATCAACCAAAACATTTGTTGAAGTTATACACCTCTATAAGATTTTAAAACGGGGACTTCAATACAACACAAATGTACCATGTATACACATTTTTAAAAGTGTAAATGAGACGCATTATTGCCTGCAAAAGGCAAATTACTGTGCAGCACTTGCACTTGGCAGTACGTTAAACTCTTTTTTATAGGCAATTGTAAAATTGCTTAGGTTTTTAAAACCAAGTGCCATGCCTACCTCTTTAACTGTTGTTTTTTTACTACGAAGCATTTGCCTTGCTTTTAACATGCGGCTTTTTTGATAATATTCGTAAAGATTATACCCGTATAAAGCTTTAAAAACATTCTTCAGCTTGGTTTCACTCATCATAGCCATACGGGCTAGTACTGGTATAGTAGGTGGTTGCACAAAAAGGTTACTCACAAGCAAACTTTCTACCTTTATCAGCTGCTTAAGTGTGGCTTCGTTTATATTAGGCTGCTGCTCCGGGTGGTTTATTTTATTAAAGAGGCTGCGTAAAAATTTTTCCAGCAACAGCATTACCCGGTTTTGTAAAATAACCAGTTGCATAGGCTGGTTGTGGTCAAGTTCAAAAATATCTTCCATTAAGGAGCGGTATTCAAAATTCAATATCTCAAAATTGAATGATGCTGTTTTAAGAGAAAAGTATTTTGTAAAAACCTCATCACTGGTTTTAATACCAATATTGTCTTCCAGCCATTTTGATGTAAAGAAAATATTTACACATCTGTCTTCAATGCCAGCATTGGCTGTATAGGCAAGCTCAAACAAAGAATTTGTAAGAAATGCTCCAGAATAAATCTCCGGCTCTTCTTTCAATTTATCCCCGTCTATTTGCAGGGTAAACTGCTGCAGGTTTTTTACTTCATCAAATCTTAAGGTATACGATTCATGTTCAGCAGGTTCCCTATGAAAAGACACATCTTGTACCGTTGTACATTCATTAATTAATACCTGCAAGCCATTATTAAGCAAAACTGCTTTAATATACCCGGTACCCATCTCTGGCGGTAATGCAATAGCATTATTTTCAACTAAAACTCCGGCCTGCCGTGCAAGGCCGGGCAAATAATTGATATGATCACTGTATTTGTAAGTATAGTTGAACAAGTTGTTTTATTTTACTGCAATGCCGTACTTGTTTTAAGGTGTTAAAACAGTATCAGGCGTGTGGTTAAATTGTTTTTTATATGCAGACGTAAAATTGGAAACATTATTGTACCCTACCGCCTCAGCAGTTTGTTTTATACTGTATTGCCCGGTTAAAAGCAACTGGTTGGCTTTTTGCAGGCGCTGTTTTTGATAGTATGCATAAATACTGTCTCCATACATGGTTTTAAAACTTTTTTTAAGCATGGTGCTGCTCATTAAAACCATTTTACTAAACTGATCAATTGTGGGGGGTAATTTGCTAAAATCTTCCACCAGTGTTTTTTCAACGCTGATAAGCCGGTTAATAATATCAGATGAAAGGTCAAACTTACCTGTAAGTAAATTGGTCTTCTCAAACAATCTTGTAAAAAAACGCTCAATAAGCAGTGTTATCCTGTTTTGCAGGTAAATATTTTGCAAAGGGTCATCTTTATCAACTGTCCATAAATCATCCATCAATTTTAAATACTCTCCATCCAAAGGTTCAATATCAAAACTTTCTGTTTTAAGCGACAGGTATTTTTTCAGCACATCATCTTCTGCATCCAGCCCCATATATTTTTTAAGCCAAGGCTCATTAAAAAGCACTTTTATACTTTTAACATGCAGCCCAGCCGGCAATTCTTCGGTATTTTCAAACAAATTGCTGGTAAGTCTTGCCACAGAGTGGCGGGTATTAGTTTTTTGCAGTGTTTCATCATCCACTTTCATTACAGCAGTGGTAGTAACAAAAACATCATCAAAGTGTAAAATAAAATAACGGTTGTCACTCCGTTTGCGTATGGTGGTAAAACTTTCACTAAAATGTACATCAGCCAGCAACACTTCCAGTTCGTTAAAAAGGCTTACAGCTTTTAAAATACCTGTACCGGCGGGAGGCTGAAGTTTTAAAAAATCTTCGCCTGCCTTTTGTGAAATATTAAGGCGGGCTGCAATATCATGCAGCAACTGTTTGTAATTAATATGGTCTACCTGCAGTACTGTCATTGGATAAGGCGAAAGAAAAACTGGTTGAGGATACTGGTGATTTTAAACATAGATTTTACAGGTAACGGAATGGATTTCGGCGGGCATTAAATATATACCGCTTTATATTAAGCCAAAAAGCAACAAAAAAATACACCACCACAGGTGAGCCCATAGTAAGAAAGGAAATGTAAATAAAATATTTGCGTATGGTGGAAGTGGCAATGCCCATACGTTCTCCAACAGCGGTACAAACGCCAAACACCTGCCACTCTATAAAATATCTTAAACGGTTCATATTGCTAATTTACTAACTATTTTTTCTTAAAACAAGCGTTTTAAATACTGCTTTGGTTTCAGTAAATTTGCGCAACTGCAATTTAGGCTGATTATTTACCTGTATTGTAAATTTTTAGCCGCAATATATTTTAACACCGCCTGCCCACGCAGGCCCAAATTAAAAAACCGTATGGCTTTTGACATTGAAATGATTAAACAGGTGTATGCAAACTTTGCAACACGTATTGAAGCAGCCCGTAAAGCAACCGGCAAACCCCTTACCCTTACCGAAAAAATATTGTATGCCCATCTTACAGAAGGTAATGCCAGTAAGGCTTATGAAAGAGGTGCCGCTTATGTGGACTTTGCACCTGACCGTGTAGCCATGCAGGATGCAACTGCCCAAATGGCTTTATTGCAATTTATGCAAAGCGGTAGGGCCAAAGTAGCGGTACCCAGTACTGTACACTGCGATCACCTGATTGAAGCAAAAGTAAACAGCGCAACAGATTTAAGCAGGGCCAAAACAGAAAGTAGTGAAGTATTTGACTTTTTAGCTTCTGTTAGTAATAAATATGGTATTGGGTTTTGGAAACCCGGCGCTGGTATCATTCACCAGGTGGTATTGGAAAACTATGCCTTCCCCGGTGGTATGATGATTGGTACCGA
>JAGVCC010000341.1 GCA_020059395.1 Chitinophagales bacterium
AAACGGGCAGCACCAGAAGTGTTAAACGGCGTACCGGGTAAAGAACCGCTGTTGGGTGCAAATGCAGTACCACGGCTGAAGTTTACACTACCGCCAATTTTTAACCAGTCAGTTACTTTCTGCTCAACATTCATGCGTATTTGCTTTCTGTCGAAAGTATTGGTTTGCAAAATACCTTCCTGATTGGTATAGTTAGTGCTAAAAAAGTAACGTGTGCCCTGGTTAGCACCACTAATGCTGATATTATGGTTATGCTGAAAACCTGTTTGATACACATAATCTGCCCACCTTGTATCAACAGGCTGGCCATTAATATTGTCCATAAAGAAAATTGGCTGACCAGCTGCTGGAGATGTTAAACCAAGACCCGGCACTAATCCACTTGCAGGTATTTGATAATTAGCATTTCTTACAGCTTCATTTTTTAGATTAACATAGTCTTGCGCACGGAGTACGTCAAAAATATTGAATGCTTCAGTCCATCCAGCCCAGGCATCGTATGCAACTTTAGCTTTACCCTGCTTACCCTTTTTAGTGGTTACCAGCATTACCCCATTAGCTGCACGGCTGCCATAAATTGCTGAAGCCGCCGCATCTTTTAAGATAGTAATGTCTTCAATGTCCGATGGATTGATCGACGCCAAAGGGTTATTTGCAGCCGAGTTGGTGGAAGCATCACCAGTAAACGCTGGAACTCCATCAATTATAACTAATGGGAATGAGCTACCATTTATTGAGTTAACCCCCCTAACCCTAATTACAGGCGGGTTATTTAAAACACCATTAGGTATTACCACATTTAAACCTGCAGCTTTACCAGCCAATAATTGATCAAAACTTTGTGCAGGTTGGTTTTTTATTGCATTACTGTTAATGGTTGAAATAGCAGCTGTAGCATCTCTTTTACGCTGCGTACCATACCCAACCACCACTATATCTTCCAATGTTTTGTCAACGGCGGCTATTGTTACGTTGTAACTGTTATCGCCAGTTAAACTTAAAGTAGTGGCAGTAAAGCCAACTGCAGAAATGGTTAATGATTTTGTTTTGTCAGGCACCGTAATTGTAAAGGCACCGTTATCATCGGTTACCACACCTTTACCGGTGGCCCTTATTATTACCGATGCATTGGCAACGGGTTTGCCGGCAGCATCTGTTACCTTACCGGTTACGGTGCGGCTTTGGGCACTGGCGCTAAAAATAAACGCCACTGCTGCCACAAGGCAGAATAGGAATTTTCTCATTTGTGATTTAGTTTTAATGTTGAAACAAGTAAGAACAAATATTTTCTTTTGTTAAAAAAAGGACAATATTAGTGATAAATAAGCTGCGCTGATTATTTTTTTTCCGTTTTCGAAAACACGAAAGACTTCTTAGTTAAAAGTACCCGTCAGTTAAGTTATATTACTATTTACTGCTTTACTTGTTTTGGCCGGGGGGCCAGGAGCATTAACAACACGGGTAATAGAATAAGGTTTGTGAGTGTGGCGGCAAATAAAGTAACCGATGTTAACCAGCCCAGTGCTTTTGTGCCGCCAAAGCCGCTAAAACAAAATATTACAAACCCTGCTATGAGCACAAGAGAGGTGTAAACAATACTTAAACCTGTATGATGTATGGTGGCACTAACGGTTTTGTTTACATTATTACCATGCAATGGCAGCTCCTGCTTGTAGTTTACCAAAAAACGTATGGTTATATCAATGGCAATACCCAATGCCACACTAAATACCAATACTGTAGATGGCTTTAACGGTACACCCGCCCAGCCCATAACACCTGCAGTAATTATAAGCGGAATCAGGTTTGGTATTAATGAGCAAATTAAAATACGGGCAGATTTAAACAGGTACAGCATACACAGGGCTATTAATAAAAATGCCCAAAAAATACTTTCTTTTAAACCATTAATAATAAACCGGCTGCCTTCTAAAAAAGTACTGCTGGTGCCTGTTACCGTTACTTTGTAAGGAGCATTTAAGGTGTCTTTAACCTCAAGGCTGTCAACCCCGTTTAGTATTTTGTTAGCTGCTTTTTGAATAGCGTCTGTTACAGCAGGCAGTTTTTCGGTGCCAATATCAGCCATACTCATGCTGATGCGTAAAAACTGTTCGGTACTGTCAACAAACGAACCCACAAGTTTTACCGTTGCAGAATCGGCAATTGTCATTTCTCCGCTTTGCCTGCGCACATTTACTGCTCTTAATTTATCATGTAAATCTTTTAATGGGTTGCCAAATGCCGGTAAAGTATAAGTAGAATCTCCCTGCCCTTCGCTAACGGCCTGGTAAGTAAACTTAATGCCATCAATAACCGAAAGCGGTTTGGCAATATTTTGCTGTTTGGCCAAAAACGAATCCTGGAAGTACGCAATTTTATTAATGTCGATATTTGGACGTAAAATGCCTTTGGGCTTTTTTGTATCCAGCATTATTTCTAATGGCATTACACCTTTAAAGTTGTTTTCAAAAAACTTCAGGTCTGTATAAATTTTATCTGTTTTAGGCAGGTCATCTACAATAAACGCCACTGTTTTAAGCCTAAACAGGCCAGCAACTGAAAGTGCCAACACCACTGCTGTAATACCATAAACTAATTTTTTATGGTGCAGCACCCATCTTTCAATACGTACCAAAAAAGTAGTTAACCAGCGGTTGCTTAAATATTTAACCTGGCTTGCTTTAGGGGCTGGCAAATAACTTAAAACAGCAGGCAGTAATATAAACGAGATAAAAAATATTACCATAATACTGATACCTGCCACTATACCAAATTCTTTTAAAATAGCACTTTCTGTAAGTGCAAAAACAGCAAAGCCTATGGCAGCGGTAATATTGCAAAAAAGGGTAACCACCCCCATTTTACTCACCATATCAACCAGTGCATTGTTTTTATTTTTTGTTTGCAGATAACTGGTGTGATACTTATTAATAAAGTAAATACAATTAGGCACCCCTATTACCACCACTAAAGGTGGTATGAGCGCTGTTAGCAATGTAATTTTAAAATGTAACAGCTCCAGCACCCCTAAACTCCACACCACACCCAGCAGCACCACAGTTAAACTAAGCACCATTGTACTTACAGAGCGAAAGAAAACCAATAAGATTAAAGCACTTAAAACCAAAGAGCCAATTAAAAAAAGTTTCATTTCTTTTTGTATCCTGTCTGCCACAACAGTTCGTATTAATGGCAGGCCACTTACATATACTTCGGTTTTAGTGGCAGTTTCAAACTGACGGGTTATGGCTGTAATATCTTCAACTATTTTAGTGCGTTTGGGAGAGTTGAGTGCCTCTTTATTTATACGCACTGCCATCAGGTAAGCATGCGTTTCCGGGTTATACAGTTTGCTTTTGTAAAAAGATAAGTTACTAAAAACGACTGCTGCTTCATCCAGCTGCTGCTGATTTAATAAAGTATCTGCAAATATTCTGGCTGGCAGCATTTTTTCTGTAGCGCTGTCTTTTTTTAAAGTAATGGCAGCTGGTATGCCTAATATATCTTCTACATACGCTACTTTCTTAAGCCCTTTTTGCAAATTGCTGTAAGCATTAAAATATGGCAGGCTAAAAATATTATCGGCTTTAATACCTATAACCATGGTGTTACCATCGTCACCAAAACGTTGTTGAAAAGCTTTATAGTCTAAATATTTTTGATTATCCGCCGGCACAGCACGGGCAAAATCATAACTTAATTTTACTTTGCTTGCGTAAAATCCCATTACGCCACTAAAAGCAAACAATACTATTAAGAGAACTAACCGGTTTTTAATAACAAAACTTCCTAAACGCTGCCACATAACTTATTGTAGATTTCAGATTTTACATTTATGATTGTGCAAAGAACGTTAATTTGATCTGTATTTTTGTTTTTTAAGGTTTGAATGCAACAGCAAAACAAATAGCCACACATTTACAGTATTGCAAAAACAAAACGACTAAGTGCCCTGTTTGCAGGCAGCAGTATGACACAGAAAACCAAAGGCATAGTATTACGCACCATAAAATATGGTGAAACCAGTTTGGTGGTAACCATATTTACAGAATTATTTGGGGTGCAAACCTATATGGTTAACGGAGTGCGGTCGTCAAAAAAAACAAGTGCAAAAGCTAATTATTTTCAACCGGCTGCTGTGCTTGATTTAGTGGTGTACCACAGCGAACATAAAACAATGCACCGCATAAAAGAATTTAGCTGGGCGCATTTGTACAACAATATACTTACCGATGTTATAAAAAACAGCATTGCCGCTTATATGGTGGAACTGCTTTTTAAATGTTTAAAACAACCCGAGGCCAATACTGACCTGTTTATTTTTTGCGAAGATGCATTGCTGCAGCTTGATACCATACACCTTAAAGCGGCAGCAAATTTTCCTTTGTTTTTTGCGCTGCACCTGCCTTATTTTTTAGGGTTTAGAATGACAGATAACTATACCGCTGATAACAATGTGCTTGATTTGCACGAAGGTATTTTTATCAATCACTTACCACAGCACCCGCATTTTTTAAGTGAAGAAGCTGCAAAAACCACATCGCAAATATTACGTGTAATGCAGCCTTATGAGCTGGATGAATTTAAATTAAACCAGCAAATGCGCCGGCAACTGCTGTTGCGCTATCAGGATTATTATGCGCTGCATATTGCTGAGTTTGGGCAAATGAAAACGTTAACGGTATTGCATGAAGTTTTATAAATGATAAAAACACAGCTAAAAAAGCCCCCGAAGAATCGGGGGCTGCAAATTAAAACCTGTATAGCATAACTAAAACCTAAACAATTCCTTTCCACTTTAAAAAACCGGCACTACCAAGCAGTAAAGCGCTTAACATAACAAGTCCGGCGGGGCCATTGCTGTGGTGCTCATTATCTGCCTCCTTAATTAAAGTGGTATATTGTGCAGCAGCCACATCTTCTTCATCGTTGGCGGCAGTAGCATCATCCTGCCAGTTATTAATATTTGTACCGGTTAGTGCGGTTAACTCACGCAATTCTTTTTTACGCCTTGCTTTTAAATCCTGCAAATATTTTTTACCTGCCTCGCAGCTTAAATCTCCACTGGCAGGGTGTGTAATTACATAGCGGGCCTGAAAGTTTTCTGTATTGGGCGTAACCTGAAACATTAAATCCTGCGGAAAAGATTTGCGGTTGTACCGGAAGTGCAGCCTTGTAAAATGTACATTTTTGCTGCCGTTATCGGGTTCGTCGCTGTCCACATCACTGTAATCGCTCCAGTCTTTACCGCCCAGCCAAAACACGCCGCTTTGCACCAAATCATACTCCGTAGGTGGGTTGCCCACACAGGGGTCGCATTTCATTTGGTTAATGGGTGTTACATTCCAGGCATATTCTAAAAACGATACACTCTTGTCTTCATTTTTCCATTGATGGTTAAACAGGTTACCATAAAAGCCACCGAAGTTTTTTTGCACAAACAGTGGCACATTATTACCTGTAGGCATATTCACATTGCGGTAGTTAGTACATTCAATGCGGCCTTTACGGGTAAAAGCATATACAATTAAATCCTGATCGCCATCTGCATTGGCCATACCCAAACGTATGGGCAGCATAAATTTTGGAGAGTTAAAACTTATTTGAATAGGGCGCAAAAAGTTGTTATTCAATTTTGCTTTTTCCTTTTCATTTACTTTAACTACAAAAAATTTAAGGTTACTTTTTATGTATGGGTCCAATACTTCTTCCGCTCCATCTGGAATTTTATAGCCGTTTTCATTCAACCATGTTTTTAAGCCGCTGCTTTCTTTAGCGCTTAAGATTAAAATATCATATTCACCAACAAGATATTTGGCTTCAATTTTTACACCAGCTACTTTTCCTTTTAAAGCCTGAGTAACTACAACTTCCTGCAAACTTGAAGACACAGATTTTTTCATCATCATATCTTCTCTTTCATAATTATTACAGGGGTTTTGGTCCCAATACTCCACCAGCCTGGGTGCACTGTAATCATTCAGCCGCTGAAAGATATACTGGTCCACCACTTTAATATCATCCTTACGCAGTACTACCGGCACTGGCACCACCATTGCAAAATCTTTGGTATCGCCTTTAAAATCGTTGTACATGGTAATTACATTTTTATTACCGTCACGTACTAAAATAACCTGGCTGGTTTTGTTTTTTAAACTGCCATCTGCCTTGCTTACATAAAAGCCGCAAAAGCTCATTAATGCAAAGGCGCTAAACACCAGTGCAGTTGTTGTTGCTAATTTAATTTTCATAATTGTATTTTTTAATTGATTTTGATACAAAATTTGAGACTATATTATCAGCTAGTAGTTATTATTCTTGAGGCCTTCGCAAATCCCCTTTTAGGGAGATTTAGAGGGTTCCATTCAAATCCTTTTGCCTTAAACAAATAATCCATTACCGGCACCAGCGGCTGTAAAAAAACAAGCACATAAACAGGCGCCCCATTTAC
>JAGVCC010000441.1 GCA_020059395.1 Chitinophagales bacterium
ATGGGCAGAAGTACCATTTGAAGTAATTGTAAAGGAAACAGATGAAAGTTACCCCAATCATTTATCCGTAACAGATATTGCAATACACATTGCAAAAAACAAAGCGCTTGCTGTACAAAAGCAAGCTGGTACCGCTTTGCCAATATTAGCTGCCGATACCATTGTGGTTTTAGGTAATGAAATTATTGGCAAACCAAAAAACAGGGAAGATGCTGTGAATATTTTATTAAAACTTTCTGGTAATGAGCATAAAGTAATAACCGGTGTGGTTATTTTAAATGATGCCAGCGAAAGTAGTTTTGCCGATGTTACCGAAGTGGCATTTCATCCCTTAACAAAAGAGCAAATTGAATTTTACGTAGATAAATATAAACCTTACGATAAAGCCGGTGCCTACGCCATACAGGAGTGGATAGGCGTAGTGGGCATTAAATCTATTTCCGGCGATTTTTACAATGTTATGGGGCTACCTGTAAGCAGGGTGGTGCAGGCATTAAAACAGTTGAATGGTTAATTAGTTAATTGGTATATTTATATTATACTTTAATAACCGGTTAACCCATTAACTAAACATGACAGAACGTTTGCTGCAATTCATCTGGCAGTTTCAATACTTTAATAAAAACGAACTGGTAACTGCAGAAGGAGAAACTGTGCAGGTTATTACTGCTGGTAATAATAACAGCAACCAGGGGCCCGATTTTACAGATGCCAAAATTAAAATAGGTAATACCCTTTGGGCAGGCAGTATAGAACTTCATATAAATTCCTCCCACTGGAAAAATCATAAACACAGCAGCGATAAAAACTATAATAATGTGGTGCTGCATGTGGTATGGCAGCATGATGTGGATTTAAAACTGCCTTTTCAAACTTTGATACTGCAGGATAAAGTGCCCAAAGTTTTACTGGAAAAATATGAAACGCTGATGAATAACAGCGGCTTTATACCCTGTGAAAAAAGCATTGGACTAACTAACAGGCTTACCTTAACTGCCTGGAAAGAACGGCTGCTGGTAGAGCGCTTATTACAAAAAGCAACCATTGTATTTGATTACCTGCAGCAAAACAATAACCACTGGGAAGAAACTTTTTGGTGGATGCTGGCAAAAAATTTTGGTATAAAAGTAAACAGCACCGCTTTTGAAAAAATAGCACAGTCTATATCAATAAATGTACTGGCAAAACATAAAAATCAAATTCATCAAATAGAAGGGTTATTATTTGGGCAGGCAGGTTTGCTGAATGAAGATTTTAAAGAAGATTACCCACAACTATTAAAAAGAGAATACAATCTGTATAAAGCCAAATACAACCTCAAAAAGGTGGAAGCTCCACTTTATTTTTTGCGTATGAGGCCGGCAAATTTTCCTACGGTGCGGCTGGCGCAGCTGGCTATGCTTGTACATGAAAGTTTGCATTTGTTTTCTAAAATTAAAGAAAGTAAAACAGTAAGTGAAATAAAACAACTGCTTAATATTACGGCAAACGATTACTGGCATTACCACTATCTTTTTGATGAACCCACCGCTTTTAAAAAGAAAAACCTGGGGCAGCAAATGATTGATAATATTCTTATAAATACTGTGGCAGTTATGTTATTTGCTTATGGCGAATACCATAAAGAAAACCATTACAAAGACAAAGCCCTGCAATGGCTGGATGCTGTTGCAGCAGAAAAAAATAGCATAACCAACGGTTTTAAACAAACCGGCATCACTATTAAAAGCGCTTTCGATTCGCAGGCATTAATTCAGCTTAAAAACAAATATTGTAACCACAAAAAATGCCTTGATTGTGCTATTGGCAATAAGCTCCTGAAACAATAATCAGGTTTTTATCATCGCTCGTTTCTCCTCCTTTTCCCTTCCCTTTGGGAAGGATAGGATGGGCTGGGGGCTTCTTACCAGTTATACACCACATTCACTTTTAAATCCGGATGCAGGCTTTTTGCAACGGGGCAATTATCACCCACCCGCTGCATAATTGTGCGTTCTTTTTCATCTAATTTAAGTGTGGCAGGAAAGTTAAGTGTAACATCAATTTGCCCAATACGCCTGGGGTCGGCAATCATATGTTTTTTAACTTCAATTGCGGTACCGGTAAGGTCAATATTCATATCACTGGCTTTAATACCCATAGTGGTAATAATGCAGGTGGCTAAGGCAACACAAACAGTATCGGTAGGAGAAAAGCGTTCGCCTTTGCCCCGGTTATCGGTTGGAGCGTCGGTTTCAATAACAGTACCGCTTTGCAGGTGTGTACACTGGCAGCGTAACTGGCCTTTATAAACAACAGATGCCGTCATAATAAGTATAGTTTTTTTGTTAAATGCAGCAGATATTATTGCAAAAGTATCATCTTTAATAACTGCAAATCAATTTTTGCATAAATTTACGTAAGTAAAAAACAGACATGAAGAAATTATTAATGATGCTTGCTGCTGTAACTGTAACATTTACTGTTGCAGCACAGTACAAAAAAGATAAAAAGAACGAAAAAAAGGAAGAAAAACGCAAGCGTATTGATGCGCTGATTAAGCAGGAGGAAGAAGGCGTGATTGCATATAATAAACATAGCGTGGGTGGCATAAAACTAACTACCGATGGGTATGGTGCATTTTTTGAAATTGGCAGATCTAAATCAGTTAAAAAGGCATGGCTGTATCAGCTTGAAATAAGTGAGCGCAAGCACAATAAAGAAGAAAAAATAAATAATTTTTCAGGTTTTGCCGCTCCTTTTATTTACGGTAAACTCAATTATTTCTACCCTGTAAAGCTGGGGATACAGCAGCAAATACTACTTGGAAATAAGAGCAATAAAAATGGCCTGAGTATTACGGGTAATTTTGGCGGCGGTATCAGTGTTGGCCTATTAAGGCCTTATGTGCTTGAAGTTGAAAAAAATGGAGAGCGGGCTAAAGTACGGTATGATTCTCCAGACAGTCTTTTATTTGTAAATGCTTATACACAAACGCTTGCTGCCACCGGGCCAAATATTGGAGATGGCTGGAAAAACTTAAAAGTAACCCCTGGCCTTTACTTTAAACCATCGGTAAGGTTTGATTATGGTCGTATGAATGAACTGGTGAGTGCCATAGAAGTTGGCATTAACGCTGAGTTTTACGCCAAAAAAATTCCTCAAATGCTTTACAATAAAGAAAGGCAATTTTTCTTTGGGGCTTATTTTGCAATGGTTTTTGGCAGAAGAAAATAAATTGCCATTTATTGATTAGCCTCCAAAATATGTTTCAGTTCTGCCGTATCAGCTTCTGATGGCATAACAAGAGGCGGCCTTACATCTCCTGCACTTTTACCAATTAATTTTGCGCCTGCTTTAATTAAGCTTACTGCATAACCATTTTTTTTGTTACGCAAACGCACTAATGGTATGTAAAATTTTTGAGTAATCTCTGTAACGGTTGCTTTATCACCAGCCCGTAATGCTTTATAAAATTTATTCGCCAGCTCCGGCACAAAGTTAAATGCGGCAGAAGAGTAAGTATTTACACCA